>NZ_DAIDMN010000042.1 GCF_027448985.1 Sulfurihydrogenibium sp. | reverse complement strand
AGGGGTTGAAAGTGAACTTTGGGGTTTGTCCTCATGATACTGAAAAAGGGTTATCTTTTTGGGAAGATTTTATAAAAAAATTAGAAGAAAATATACAAGAAAAGATAAACTTTGAACCTTTTGTATCTTTTGATGATGAAGAGGAGAAATTAAAATCTAAAACATACCACCTTTACTATGCAAGACCACAGAAAGCTGTTGAGTTATATCAAAAAGGCTATAAACCTGTTGCAAAAATAAAAGGTCAAAAGGATAACTTTCTTTTGATAGCCAAAGATGAAAACGTACTGAATAAAAAATGTCCTGTAATAGCAACTGCTTTGAGTTATCCACCGGCTTACGGACTTTTGGGTTTTGAATTTGAAGAATTAAAAATCGTTTTAACAAAAACATGGGAAGAGGTTTTTACTTTAGTAAAAGATGGTGAGGCAGACGCCGGAATAATTTACAATGAAACATGGGAAGGACTGGAAAATAAAGAAAACATAAAAGTTATAAAAAATGTAGAATTTGACATATTTCACATATTTATGGCTCATCCTTCCATCTACGAGAAAGTCAAACCAATTTTACTGTCTTTCGAGTTTTTGGAAGAAGTTAATGATGAAAACATCTTAAAAATAATCACAGTGTTTAAACAGTTTGAACTTTACGCAAAAAGATGGGAAGAGCACGATATTGCAAAGGCTGTTTTAAATTTAGAAGATGTTGGGGTTATTGTTTATCAGGATAAAGTAGTGTACGTAAATGAGTATGTTAGTAAGATTTCCGGATACTCCAAAGATGAGATATTATCAAAATCTGTATTGGATTTTGTTTATGATGAAGATAAAGAAAAAGTAGCTGAGTATATAAAAAGAAGATTAAAAGGGGAAAGATTTCAAACATCACACAATGAAATCCGGATAGTAAGTAAAAGTGGTAGGCTTTTAATACTGTCCGTTTTTAGCTCTACAATTTTATACAAAGGTAGATACAGTGGATTTTTGCTGTTTTTTGACATAACAAAGCAAAAAAGGTTTGAAAGGTTGTATCATTTACTCAGAGAAGTAAATCAAGCTATCACCTTATCTTCTTTGGAAGAAGAGCTTTTTGATAGAATTTGTAAAGCTTTGGTTGAAAAAGCAGGTTTAAAGTTTGTATGGATTGGAGTAAAGGAAGATGATAACCCATTTTTTAAAGTAATATACAAGTATGGAGAAGACAAAGGTTATTTACAGCAGGTTAAAACTTCATGGAGAGAAGATTTACCAACCGGAAAAGGACCAACGGGAACAGCTTTTAGGTCAAATAACATTGTGATAATACAAAACACTCAAACAGACCCAAGATTTACTCCTTTTAAAGATTATGCCAAAGAAAGAGGATTTTTATCCGTTGCAGCTATTCCTGTTAAAGTCAAGGCAGATGTGAAATTCGTTATAACGATGTATGCATCACAGCCGGAATTCTTTGATGAAGATACGATATCCGTACTTCAAGAGTTAAAGTCGGATTTAGAGTTTGCTATTGAAAGGTTAGAGGATGTAAGAAAAAGTATATTAATTTCAAAAGCTCTTGAACATTCATCTTCTTGGGTATTGATAACTGATGAGAATTTTACTATTACTTATGTTAACGATGCTGTCTGTGAAATAAGTGGATATTCAAAGGAAGAGTTGATAGGTAAAAATCCAAGAATTTTTAACCGGAGCCCAGCCAAAAGAGTTTTATGAAGAGCTGTACAAAAGCATCTTATCCGGAAAAGAATTTTCTGGTGTATTTATAAATAAGAAAAAGTCCGGAGAATTTTTTTATTTAAAAGCTACAATTTATCCTGTAGAAATACCACCCAATATAAAAAGTTACATAGCCATAGGAACAGATATTACTCGAGAAATGGAACTTCAAAAAGAGATTACAAAGTTACAAAATTACGATACACTGACAAACACTCTAAATCTATCCGGATTTTTCTTAATAGTATCAGAAAGGTTAAAAGAGATAAAAACACCTGCATTACTGGCTTTAATAGATATTAGAGATTTCACTTCAATAAATAAAACCTTTGGACTTAACGTTGGAGACTTTTTACTTAAAGAGGTTGCAGATAGATTAAATCTTGTTTTTCCGGATGGGATAGTGGCAAGAGTTGCATCAGATGAGTTTGCTATCTACAAAGAGTTAAATTCCAAAGATAAAGTAGAAACAGAATTAGTCAAATTTATGGATAAAATAAAATCTGTGTTTGAACAACCCATTTATTTTGGTGATAACATTCTAACTCTAACCTTCAATGCAGGAATAACTGTTGTATCGTCTGAAAGCAAAAATTTAGAATCCATTTACGAAAATATATCTATCGCTTTGGCATACGCAAAGAAAGGAGTAGAAAACATCATTGAAGTATTCAGTAAAGATTTAGAAGAAAAAGTAAAAAGAACGTCATTTGCAAAAAGACTTATAGAAAAAGCTATAAATGAAAATCTTTTTACTTTATTCTATCAACCGTTTTTCAACTGTAAGACATTAAAGTTAGAAGGGTTTGAAGCTTTGGTAAGAATAAAAGACAAAGACGGAACCATCTACACTCCAAACGTTTTTATAGATGTTTTAGAAAACAGTAAGTTTTTAGTAGAATATGAAAAATGGCTTTTAAATGAAATAATGGATAAGTCTAAAAAGTGGAATATTCCAATATCGTTTAATGCTTCATCAAACAGTTTTAAAAATCAAGAGTATATAAACTATCTATCATCTTTGGATAACAAAATATCTTTAATTATGGAAATTACTGAAAGAGTGTTGATGAAAGAACCGGAAAAAACTATAGATATTCTAAATAAAATCAAAAAAACAACAGCTTTAAAAATTGCGGTAGATGATTTTGGAACTGAGTACTCTTCTTTAAAGTACATAAAAGACTTTTCTATCGATGAGATTAAAATTGATATCTCTTTCACAAGAGAAATAGTTGAAAATAAAAAAACTCAAGCTTTGGTCAAGACGATAATAACCTTAGCAAAGGACCTTGGAATGGAAACATTGGCAGAGGGGGTTGAAAAACAAGAGCAGTTGGAGATATTAAGGGATTTAGGTTGTGATTACGTTCAAGGCTTTTTACTTGGTAAACCTCTTCCTGAGGAAGAGGCTGAAAAACTTTTAAGCAGGAACTTGCTGAGTTAGACAGTGGAAAGTACCTAACCCTACCACTATATCGTAAGCGTCTATACCCACTACCTTTCTATCTTTAAATATTGACTGTAATATTTCCAAAGCTAACTTATCCTTGTCACACCTGAATGTTGGGACTATTACAGCGTAGTTTGATATGTAAAAGTTGGCATAACTTGCTGGTAGTCTATCTCCTTTGTAATACACAGGGTCTGGCATAGGTAAAGTGATAATGTTTAAGTTATTACCTTTTAAATCTTTAAACATTTTTAACATCTCATAGTTCTCTTTTAGTATTTCATAATTTTCATCGTTTTTATCTTCTTCTATTACCGTTATAACGGTGTTTTTGTTTACAAATCTTGTAATGTCGTCTATATGACCATCTGTATCATCTCCTACTATACCTTCTTTTAGCCAAAGTATCTTTTCAACTCCTAAATACTTTTTTAAATTCTCTTGGATTTCTGTCTTTGTTAAGTTTGGATTCCTATTTGGATTTAAAAGACATGACTCTGTTGTAAGGAGTAAACCTTCTCCATTTACATCTATTGAACCACCTTCCAAAACCATGTCTATATCTACCCTTTCAACACCTAAATAATCTGCCATCTTAACAGGTATCTGGTCATCTAAATCATGGGGATACTTTCCACCCCAAGCGTTAAATTTAAAGTTTAAAGCTACAAGAGTGTTTTTATCTAAATCTTTTACAAAGATAGCTCCATGGTCTCTACACCATGCGTCGTTTGTTGGAAATCTGTGGATTACAACTTTATCCGGATTTACCTGCTTTTCCTTTAACCTTCTTTTTAAATCTTCTTCCATCTCATCATCGTTAACATTCACATGAACCATCTCTCCAAGAGATATCCATTTAATCATCTCGACATACTTATCTCTAACATCATCTATCTTTTCAAAAAAAGTATCCGGATTATGAGGATAAGACAGCCAAGTTCCTTGATGTTTTTCCCATTCTGCAGGCATATAAAATCTTCTCAACTCTTTACCTCGTAAGTATCATTTTTATGTAAGTGTTTGTAAGTCCATACTGGATTTTTATCACGATTATCTGATTATCTTTTTTATAAGATAAAAGTGCATCCCTTCCTACCAAAGCTGAAAACTTAGTCCAACCATTTTTAGGCATCTCTCTGTCAAAAAAATTAACCAAATCTTGAATAAAACCCTCTCCTTTGTAAATCAGATAAGCTCTGTAAATTCCGATATTCTCAAATATGAGAGACTCACTTTCTATAAGCTGAAAATTAGATGGAACAATGAAAACATAATCACCTTTTCTTTCCGTTTTTGCAATAAAACTAACAGGAGCATTAGGTTGAATAACAACTTCGTTGGAAGCACAAGAACTTAAAAGTGCCACTAAACCAATCAAAAATAAAAACTTTTTCATACAAATACCCTCAAACTGTTTTGTTAAATATTTTAGCAAATGTTTTGAGTGTTTGTTGAAATAAAACCGGAAAAAGCATAAAATTATTAGCATAATCCTTAACTTAGAGGCTGTCATGGAAATATTGGAAGAAAAAGTTTCAAAACTTGAAGAGATGGTTATGAGACTTGTTTACATACAGCAAAAAACAGAGATGGAGATACAAAGTCTCAGTAGAGAGATGAAAGAGTTTAAAGAAAACACAGAAAAAATGATTGCCGAGATGAAACAAGACACTGAAAGGTTCAAACAAAACACAGAAAAAATGATAGCTGAAATGAAGCAAGACACCGAAAGGTTCAAACAAAACACAGAAAAAATGATTGCCGAGATGAAACAGGATACCGAAAACCTAAAACAGGAAATGAGAGAGTTTAAAGACGAAATGAAAGAGTTCAAAGATGAGATGAAACAGTTTAGACAAAACACAGAAAAAATAATTACCGAGATGAAGCAAGACACCGAAAACCTAAAACAGGAAATGAGAGAGTTCAAAGACGAGATGAAACAGTTTAAAGACGAGATGAAAAAAGAACATAGAAAAATGAACAAACAGTGGGGAGAGCTTGCCAACAAAATGGGAACTATAGTTGAAGATATCATATTCCCGGCTACAAAACCGGTCCTTGAAAAATACTTTAAATGTGAATTGACGGACCTTGGTATGAATATAAAAAGAAAAAGAGGTAACTTGAAAGATGAGTTTGATGTGATAGCGGTCAGTGAGCCATGTAAAACGGTGTATTTGATAGAGGTAAAAGCAACACCAAAAGTAGAGTATATAAACGACTTTAAAGACAAAAAGATAAACAGGTTTAAGATGTTATATCCGGAATACAACGATTATAAACTGGTTCCAATATTAGGTTCCTTAAGGATAGAAAAGGATATTTTAAACTATCTAACAAAAAATGGCATCTATGCGATGGCATACAGAGAATGGGAATATATGGATATACTAAACTTTGAAGAGTTAAATACATCAAATAATTGATTATTTTTTCAAAAAGCTTAAAATATTTATCTGATTTTTATTGGAGGTTAAAAAAAGTTGGTTTATGATACATATTTTGATGTTGTTGTGGTTGGTGGTGGACACGCTGGAATAGAAGCTGCTTTAATATCTGCTAAACTTGGAGCAAAAACTGCATTAATAACTATAGATGAAAACAAAATAGGTCTTATGCCTTGCAACCCATCAATAGGTGGAATAGCAAAAGGAATCGTTGTCAGGGAAGTGGATGCACTTGGTGGAGAAATGGCAAAAGCTATAGACCAAACCGGAATACAGTTTAAAGTTTTAAATACCAGAAAAGGTCCCGCTGTAAGGTCTCCAAGAGCCCAAGCAGATAAAGAAGAATACAGAAAATACATGGTAGAAAAAACCCATAACACACCAAACCTTACAGTAATTGAAGATGAAGTTATAGATATAGTTTTAAAAAAACATTCAAACGAAGTTGAAGGAGTAATAACAGAAAAAGGTTTAAAAATTCAAACAAAAGCTGTCGTAATAACCACCGGAACATTTTTAAACGGTCTTATTCACATAGGAGATAAAAGATTTCCTGCCGGAAGAATGGAAGAAAAACCATCAACAAAACTTCCTCAGTTTTACAAAAGAGCCGGATTTGAACTTGTAAGATTTAAAACCGGAACTCCTGCAAGACTTGATAAAAGAACGATAAACTTTTCCATCTTAGAAGAAGCACCGGGAGATGAGCCACCACCAAAATTCTCATTTTGGACTCAGCCAAAAGGTTCATACTGGTTTGAAGAAAAAGAACAAATCCCTTGTTATATAACCTATACAACTCCTGAAACCCATAGAATAATAAGAGAAAACCTTCACAGAACAGCTCTTTACGGAGGAGCGATAACCGGAGTAGGACCAAGGTACTGTCCATCAATAGAAGATAAAATCGTAAAATTTGAAGGAAAAGACAGACACACAATCTGGCTTGAACCTGAGACAAAAGATGGTATAAGCATATACCCTAACGGTATGAGTACCTCTCTTCCGGAAGAGATACAGTGGCAGATGTACAGAAGCATACCCGGACTTGAGAACGTAGTCCTTTTAAAACCAGCTTATGCAATAGAGTATGACATCGTTATGCCAACAGAGCTTTACCCAACTTTGGAAACAAAAAGAATAAAAGGTTTGTACCACGCAGGAAACTTCAACGGTACTACCGGATACGAAGAAGCAGCAGGACAAGGTATAGTTGCCGGAATAAATGCAGCCCTAAAAGCCTTAGGTAAAAACGAACCATTTATAATAGGTAGAAATGAAGCTTACATAGGGGTTATGATAGACGATTTGACAACAAAAGGAGTGATAGAACCTTACAGACTTTTTACATCAAGGTCAGAATACAGACTTCATCTAAGACAAGACAATGCCATATTAAGACTTTACAAAAAAGCCTACAACATAGGAGCACTAACTGAAGAAGAGTACAACTTTGTAAAACAACATGAAGAAGAAATAGAAAGTTGGATAGAGAAGTATAAAAACAGTTTTATAAAAGAAGACGGTAAGAAAATATCTGTTTTCACACTACTACAAAAACCGGAAATAAGCATTGATAAATTAAAAGATTACTCAGTAGAAGTACCAAACTCCGATTATATAAAAGAAGAAGTAGAGATAAATGTTAAGTATGATGGCTACTTTGAAAGGGAAAGAAAATTAAACGAAAAGATGAGATATTTAGATAGTATTAAGATTCCGGAAGATATAGACTACACACAAGTATCCGGACTTACAAAGGAAGCTGTTCAAAAATTAACAAAGGCTAAACCTATGACCCTTGGTTATGCAGCAAGACTTGAAGGTATTACGCCAGCAGCCATAACAGCCATAATGGTCCATATAGAAAAAATGAGAGAAAAAAGAAAAGCCGGATAAAAACGGTTGATAAAATATAACGAATAATTTTTAGAGTTTGCATTTTTTATCAAAATGTTGTATATTATTTTTAGTTTTAGATGACCTTGACAACTGAATAGGGAAGTCCCACAGTAAATTTTTGTGGCATTATACTGGATAAAAAATTTAATATTTCAACTTTGATGTGTAGTCTGCATTTTAAAATAGAAAATATATTATTTGAATATTCAAGTGGTGATAAGGCTCATTTGACAATATAACAGAAATATATTTTCTATTACTGGCGGTTCGATGCAAAAAACATAAATTTGCAGACTTACACACTGCACAAAAAATATGCATTAAAGTATTGACTTTTTGAAAATTTTCGTTTATTTTTTTATTGTAATTTTTAACGAGTTTTGTCTGAACTATGTGGGATATAAAGTTGTAAGTTTCTTCTATCTTTTTGACTATCTCTTTGGTTTTGTCTGAACTATGTGGGATATAAAGGCTGTGTTATAGTTGTATTCTATAACATACTCTTTAGTTTTGTCTGAACTATGTGGGATATAAAGAAGGATAATCCTTAAAAGCCACATTTACTAAATAAAAGTTTTGTCTGAACTATGTGGGATATAAAGAATAAACTACTTACTGAAAAAAAGACCTATGCAAACGTTTTGTCTGAACTATGTGGGATATAAAGTTGAAAAACTAAAGGAAGTGTCTTTTAAAAAGGAAAGTTTTGTCTGAACTATGTGGGATATAAAGAGCAGGTATCTATGAATAATCTGTATAGTTCAGGCATGTTTTGTCTGAACTATGTGGGATATAAAGTAGCTGTTTACAATCCATTTTGCAACTTCGTCCTCAAAGTTTTGTCTGAACTATGTGGGATATAAAGATCGTTTTTCAGGCTGAAACTCATGACAAGGTGTATAAGTTTTGTCTGAACTATGTGGGATATAAAGCAGATGGATAAACGACTTAATAGAATTTGGAATTATGTTTTGTCTGAACTATGTGGGATATAAAGATACGATAAGAAAATAGATTATCAGCATACAGATAAGTTTTGTCTGAACTATGTGGGATATAAAGAGTTGCTCAGTATAAACAGAAAACTTCTCAGATAATGTTTTGTCTGAACTATGTGGGATATAAAGCTTGATAATTTAATCTTTTTGCTAATTTAATCTTTTGTTTTGTCTGAACTATGTGGGATATAAAGTTTTTCGTAATTGCCTTTCTTACTGGGAATAAAATCCGTTTTGTCTGAACTATGTGGGATATAAAGAAAATTTTTGTTCCATTTTTGCAATGGAAAGATAAAGTTTTGTCTGAACTATGTGGGATATAAAGGAAGCAACTTTACTTGAAGTTATTGAACAACTTGAAGTTTTGTCTGAACTTTGTGGGTTATAAAGAATTATATGTGAGTTTGTTTTTTTTCTAATTTTGGTTTATTATTATATGTAAAACTCTAAAAGAGGTTATAAAATGGGATTAGCAGATAAATATTTACCCAAATATACAGTTGAAGATTACAAAGTTTGGGAAGGTGATTGGGAGCTTATAGAAGGCATGCCATACGCTATGGCTCCATCTCCGTTGGGTAAACATCAGAAGGTAGTTTTTAAAACAGGTAGAGAGTTGGCAAATCAGATAGAGCTGTGTGATAAAAAATGTAATGTTTATTTAGATTTAGATTGGATAGTTTCAGAAGATACTGTTATAAGACCGGATTTGATAGTGATATGTAAAGAGATTGAGGAGTATGTAAAAGAGACTCCGGAAGTTGTTGTTGAGGTGGTTTCTAAATCAACCGCTCAAAAAGATGAGTATTTAAAGTTTGAGATTTATCAAAAGGAAAAGGTTCCTTACTATGTTCTTGTTTATCCAGATATAAAAAAAGTTAGGGCATTTAAACTGATAGATGGTAAGTTTGACAAATTTTTTGATAGTGATGATGGGGTTTTAGAAATACAGTTAAAAAATGGATGTAAAGTATCTATTTATGTAAAAAAACTTTTTGATTAAACTTCCAGCATTTTTTCAATAGTTAGTTTCACACTCTCTCCAATGGCTTTGAGGTTGTAACCTCCTTCTAACATAAAAATGTACGGAACATTTTTTAGTTTTAAAATACTTTCAACTATTTTTCCTATCCCTTGGGTTGACACTTCTAAATAAGTAAGTGGGTCGTCTTTGTGAAGGTCGTATCCAGCTGAAACAAGAATGATATCCGGATTAAACTCTTTTACCAAAGGTGGTAAGACTTCTTGGTATATCTCTATGTATATGTCATCTCCAGTTCCAGCTGGTAAAGGAACGTTGTAAGTGTAGCCGTATCCTTTACCTACTCCTTTTTCATCTTTTGAACCAGTTCCGGGATAAAAAGGATATTCATGGGTAGAAAAGTAAAAGACTGTGTCATCATCGTAAAATGCTTTTTGAGTACCGTTTCCATGATGGGCGTCAAAATCTATTATAAAAACCTTTTCAAAACCTTTTGTTTGAGCATACCTTGCTGTTATGGCTATGTTGTTGAATATACAAAATCCCATAGCTTTGTCCTTTTCTGCATGATGTCCCGGGGGTCTAACAGCACAGAACACTCTTTCAACTTCTCCTGCTTTTACTTTATCAACAGCTTCTAATCCGGCTCCTACAGCCATAACGGCAGCATCGTAAGAATCAGGTCCTACGTGAGTATCCGGGTCTAAATAACCACCTCCTGCAGAGCAAAAATCCATTATCTCTTGAGGATAGTAAACATCGTGGACAAGAGAAATCTCTTTTACCGTTGCTCTTCTTGGCTTTATGTGGACCAGTTTATCGATTAAAGGTTGTAAATGGTTGTTTATTGAGATAAGTCTTTGAGGAGATTCAGGATGACCTACTCCTGTATCATGATTTAAATATATATCATCGTATATATACCCAACCTTTCTCATCTTATAATATCCCCCTAATCTAAATTATGATAAAATAATAAACAAAAAAATCTAAAATTTCAATAAATCAAGGAGAAAAAATGTTCAGAGTTGCAATTGTTGGAAGACCTAACGTGGGAAAATCTTCACTTTTTAACAGGTTGATAGGAAAAAGAAAAGCGATAGTGGAAGATATTCCCGGTGTTACAAGAGATAGAATAGTATCAACAACAGATTGGAGAGGTGTAAAATTTGAAGTTGTTGATACAGGAGGATACATAACTTCTGACGAAGACAAATTTGCACCTTATATAAGAAAACAAGTAGAAAAAGAAATACAAGATGCAGACCTTTTAGTTTTTGTAGTAGATGGAAAACAAGGGATAACTCCACTTGATAAAGAGATAGCTGCAATGCTTCACAAAACAGAAAAGCCTGTTATAGTAGCTGTAAATAAAATAGATGACCCAGAAAAAGAAAAACTTGCTTATGAGTTTTATGAGCTTGGATTTGATGAAGTGGTACCTATATCTACAATACAAAAATTAGGATTAGCTGAGCTTCTTGATAAAATTGTTGAGCACATTCCCGATTATGAAAAAGAGATAGAGTACGAAGAAGAGGAAGAAGACAAAGACTATATAAAAGTAGCAATCGTAGGAAAACCAAATGCAGGAAAATCTTCTTTACTTAATGCAATTTTAGGAGAAGAAAGAGTTTTAGTATCTGACATACCCGGAACAACAAGAGACACGGTTGATACACTGTTTGAAAAAGATGGTCAAAAATTCTTGTTTTTAGATACAGCCGGAATAAGGAAAAAATCAAAAGTAGAGTATGGAGTTGAGTTTTACTCAGTAGGACGTTCAATAGAAGCAATAGAAAAAGCTGATGTAGTTGTTTTAGTAATAGATGCAAGTCAAGGAGCCACAGAACAAGACCAGAAGATAGCCGGATTAATCCAAAGAAGATACAAACCAGCGGTTATAGTAATAAACAAAATAGATATGCTTAAAGAAAAAGAACTTGAAAAAGTTATAAATCAAGTAAAAGAAAAACTATACTTTCTAAACTATGCACCCATAGTCCTTACATCAGCAGCAAAGAAAATAGGTATAGATGAATTACTTGAAAAGATAGTGTACGTGTACAACCAAGCATGGAAAAGAGTAGGAACAGGACAACTAAACAGAGCTATAAAACAGATAATGTCCTTAAGACAACCTCCATCCTACCAAGGAAAACCATTAAAAATATACTATGCAACACAACTTGAAGGAAAACCACCTGCCTTTTTACTATTTGTTAACAAAGCCGAAGGCTTTAAAGAAAACTATGTAAAATTTTTAGAAAACAATTTAAGAAAGCTATTAGGGTTGGAAAACGCACCAATAAAACTTATATTCAGAGGAAAAGACGAGGAAAAAGATTAAAAAATGGTAAAATATATCCCCAATTTTCAAAAGAGGTTTTTTAGTTGATTGCTTACAGTTTACAGCTTAATTTGGAACTTGGAAACGTTGAAAGTAATATGCAAAAAATATACGATATATTATATTCAAGGAAAATAAAACCAGATTCATTAGTTTTACTTCCAGAAATGTTTAGCTGTGGTTTTGACAACGAAAATTTATCAGAACATAGTAAAAAAACTCCAAAAATCTACAGGGAACTACAAAAAATATCAAAAGAAAAAAAGTTGGTAATAGCAGGAACCGTACCAGAAAAAAAGAAAAACGATGTATACAACATGGGATTTATTATAGACAACGGAGAAATAACGGCTAAAAGACCGAAAATAAAACTCTTTACACCTACAAATGAACATAAATACTTTAAATCCGGAAAAAATAGCCATATAGACATAACAGAAAGCTCAGCAGGAAACCTTGGCTTTATGATATGTTTTGAGCTAAGATTTCCTAACATATCCTACCATCTTAGGAAGAAAGATGTGGAAATAATTCTTGTTCCTGCACAGTGGGGAAAGGAAAGAGTAGAGCACTTGAAAACTCTCTCAAAAGCACGAGCAATAGAAACCCAGTCTTATGTAATTGTAAGTGATACGGTAGGAAAGATAGG
>NZ_DAIDMN010000041.1 GCF_027448985.1 Sulfurihydrogenibium sp. | reverse complement strand
TTTCATTTTATCTACCTCCTATTTTGTTTGATTATTTTATCAAGGTAGATGCTCATTGTCTATATGAACCTATACAACTTTTCAAGCGAAAAACTACAAAAACTTTAATCTTGCTTACCTTCATGAACGATGGTTTTAAAGTTTTT
Organism: Sulfurihydrogenibium sp.; assembly: GCF_027448985.1. GTDB lineage: Bacteria > Aquificota > Aquificia > Aquificales > Hydrogenothermaceae > Sulfurihydrogenibium. The sequence goes on along the minus strand of NZ_DAIDMN010000041.1, from coordinate 12,512 downwards.
AATCTATGAAATAGAAAAAAACAAAACAAGTGTACTTATTACACTTTTTAGTTTGATTATATTAGGAGCTTTATACTACCTTTTCCCTACATATTTGCAAAAAATAAACGACATAGTTGTAAGAAAAGATTTAGAAAAAGAAACGGTTATCGCAAAAAATATTATTGAAAAGATTACAGATGATACTCAAGAACCTTTGATTTCAAAAATAACTAACGATAAAGTCTATAAAGACTATACCCGGTTGTTAGAAATTTTAAACACTCCAAATACTCAGTACGTTTACATTCTTTATGAGAATGGTGGAAGGTTTTACATAACATTAGACGCATCAAAAGAAGATAGGATGAAACCCTTAGAAATACTTGAACCTTTAGAATCGGAACTGCCAGTTATGAATAACGCTTTAAAAACAAATCAACCACAGTACAAAATTCATGAAAATATCTCAACATTGGGACTAACTCTCTACATTCCATTTAAAGATAAAAAAGGATTAACATACATACTGGTTATTGATTACACCATAGAAAAAATAAAAGAAATTGAATCGTTAATCAAAACTTTAAGAAATACTGTACTGATAACTATTTTAGTAATCGTTGGTCTTAGTGTAGCAGCATTGATTGGAATATTAAAAACACTTTACTATAAAAAAAGAAGCCTTACTGATAAACTTACAGGTGTTTACAACAGAAACTATCTGGAAGAGATAGATAATAGAAAAAATATACAAGATTATGTAGTTTTGTTGGTTGATATAGACTTTTTCAAAAAAATAAACGATACATACGGTCATCATGTGGGAGATGAAGTTTTAAAAACCGTTTCCAGCAGTATAAAGAGTATTTTAAGAGATGATGATGTTGTTATAAGGTATGGTGGCGAAGAGTTTTTAATTTTAGTAAAAAAATACAGAAATGCAGATAAATTAATGTACATAAACATCGCTGAGAGGATAAGACAACGGATTGAAGGTTTAAAAATTAAAATAAACGAAAGAGACTATATAAAAACCACACTGTCCATAGGTGTCTTTTTAGATACAGATAAAGTAAAAAATCTCCATGAAGCGATAAAAAAAGCGGATGTTTCACTCTACAAAGCAAAAAGTAAAGGAAGAAACCGGATAGAGATTTACGATGAAGAGATAAAATCTTCAGAAAAAGCAATAAAAGTGTCCGAAATAAAAGATGCTATAGAAGAAAGGAGACTTTTATGTTTATACCAACCAATAGTTTCATTAAAAGACGGTAAAACATCTCATTACGAAGCTTTGGTAAGAATTAAGGATAGAGAAGGTAATATAGTACCACCTTACAAATTTTTAAACATAATTGAAAATACATTCTTATACTCTCAGTTAACAAAAGAGGTTATAGAGTACAACTTAGATATTTTGAAAAAGTATCCGGATATAAAAGTCAGCATAAACCTAAAACCATCTGACATTTTAAATAGGTCAACGGTGGATATACTTTTAGACATCTCTAAACAGGACGCTACAGTAAAAAAGATGATGCTTGAAATAGTTGAAACAGAAGACGTTTTAGCTTACGATGAAATTTTAAAAACTATAAAAGAGCTAAAAGAATCCGGATACACAATCTGTCTTGATGATTTTGGAAGTGGATACTCAAACTTTGTGTACCTATTAAGACTGAATATAGATTATCTAAAAATAGACGCAAACCTTATTAAAAACATAACAACCGATAGAGTATCCTTAGAAGTCGTTAAAATGATAAACGAATTCTGCCAAAAAATGAATATAAAAACCGTTGCAGAGTATGTAAAAAACGAAGAAATTTTAAAGATAGTTCAATCTATAGGAATAGATTACGGTCAAGGCTACTACTTCTCTAAACCAAAACCAATGGAAAATTTTTTACCATAACCGTAAAAAAATTATTGACTTAGTAGAATAAATCAAGCAAACAATAGGATTTTGTATTAAAATATTTAATTACCAAAAATTTTTGAGGTGGTAAAATTGTCTGAAATTTTAGAAAAAGATGCCTGTGGTGTAGGATTTTTAGCAAATATAAAAGGAATAAAATCCCATAAAATTCTCCACGATGCTCTTGAATCTCTTTCAAACCTTGACCATAGAGGTGCTGTTAGTGCAGATGGAAAGACTGGAGATGGAGCCGGAATATTAACCCAAATTCCGTATAAATTTTTTCAAAAACAGCTGAGAAAAATAGGTATTGATACTCCTTCCGTAGAAGATTTTGCTGTTGGTGTTTTCTTTCTCCCAAAAGGAAAAGAAGAGACTATCAAAAAAGATATAGAAAATATAGTAAATCAAAAATTTAAATTCCTTGGTTGGAGAGAGGTTCCTATAAATGAAAGTGAAGTAGGAGAAATAGCAAAAAGAACTCAGCCGACTATTCTCCAAGGTTTTATCTCAAAAGAGGGGATAAAAACGGAAAACTTTGAAAAAGATTTATTTATACTAAGAAAAAAATTAGAAAAACTTGCACAAAATCCGGATTACAAAGATTTTTACATTCCTTCTTTATCATCAAAAACAATCGTTTATAAAGGATTAATAACAGCTCCAAAATTGAGAGATTTTTACTACGACCTTCAAGATGAAGATTATGAAACAGCTTTTGCAATATTCCATCAAAGATACTCAACCAACACATTTCCAAACTGGAAATTAGCACATCCCTTTAGAATGCTTGCCCACAACGGTGAGATAAACACAATATCAGCAAACAGAAACTGGCTTAAAGCAAAAGAGCAGGATATAAGGGAAGTTTGGGGAGATTTAGCTGATGTTATACTACCAATAACAAATGACACAGATAGCGATTCAGCTTCCTTAGACAATGCGGTAGAATTTTTAGTTCACTCTGGAAAAGATATTCTTACAGCTATAAATGTTTTAGTTCCACGAGCATGGGAGAACGACGATAGACTTACACCAGAAGAAAGAGCATTTTATGAGTACTTTGCATGTATCTTTGAAAGCTGGGATGGTCCGGCAGCGATTGCATTTACTGACGGAAAAATAATAGGTGGAAAATTAGACAGAAATGGACTAAGACCTGCAAGATACATAATCACAAACGACACAATCCTTATGGCATCTGAAGTTGGAGTTATAGAGTTTCCGGAAGAAGAAGTTGTACTAAAAGGAAGACTTGGTCCAGGAGATAAAATAGCGTTGGACCTTGAAAGTGGAAAAATCTACTTTTCGGAAGAGATAGTAGATTTACTTATAAAAGACAAAAAGTATAAAGAGTGGGTAGAGTCAAACATTGTTCCATTCATTCCTGCAAAGGAAATTCCGGAAGTTGAATACAAAGACGTTTTAAAAGAACTTATCACTTTTGGCTATGACAAAGATGAGATAAACATGGTTGTTAGAGAAATGGCTCTAAAAGGAGCGGAGCCTACTTACTCAATGGGTAACGACACCCCCATATCCGTATTATCAAGAAGACCAAAGATGCTTGCATCTTACTTTAAGCAAAGATTTGCCCAAGTCACAAACCCACCTATAGACCCAATAAGAGAAAAAAAAGTAATGTCTTTAAAAACTTATGTAGGAAAGAAAGAAAACTTTTTACTTGAAACCCCGAAACATGCAAACCAGATAGTGTTTGATAGTCCCATCATATTTGATAACGAGATGCAGGAGCTTATAAAAACGTATCCGGAAAAAGTCCAGATAATACCTACAATATTTCCACCATACGAAACGGCTTTGGAACCAACTTTAGATGAGATTTGCCAAAGAGTGGAAGAGGTTGTAGACAACGGCAAAGAGATAATAATCCTTTCCGATAGAGATGTATCAATAGAAGGGGCTCCTATCCCTATGGGTCTTGTAGTTGGAGCTGTCAACACTTATATGGCAAGAAAAGGAAAAAGAAGTAGATTCAGTATAATTGCAGATTCAGGAGAAGTCAGAGACACTCATTCTATCGCATTTTTGATAGGTTACGGTGCAACGTTAGTAAATCCTTATATGGCAGTTCAGATTATAAGAAATCTTGTAGAAGAAGATAAAAAATTTGAGATAACCTTTGAAGAAGCTGTTAAAAACTATAAAAAAGCTATAAACGAAGGTTTACTGAAAATAATGTCAAAAATGGGTATTGCAACTATAAAAAGTTATAGAGGTTCCGGTTTGTTTGAAGCTCTTGGTATCTCACAAGAAGTTATAGATAAATGTTTCCCTGGAACAGTTTCAAAACTCGATGGTATTGGATTTGTAGAGATAGCAAGAGAAACCTTAGCAAGATTTAATCCTGCATTTTCTGGAGAGATGAAAGAACTACCTGTAGGTGGTGAGTACAGACATAGAAGAGAAGGTGGAGAATTCCACTCTTGGAATCCAAAAGCTCTAACATCTCTCCATAGAGCTGTAAGGCAAATCAAACTTGAAGAGTACAAAGCATTTACAGAGCTTGCTTACGCAGAAAAACCTGTAGAACTAAGAGACTTATTACAGATATCATCAGATAGACCACCTATTCCAATAGAAGAAGTAGAGCCTATAGAATCCATAATGAAAAGATTCGTTGGTGCCGGAATGTCTGTTGGTGCCTTAAGTAGAGAAGCTCATGAAACGATAGCCGAAGCTCTAAACACAATAGGAGGTAAATCAAACTCTGGAGAAGGTGGAGAAGACCCAGCAAGATACGGCACAATTAAAAACAGTAAGATAAAGCAAGTAGCATCCGGAAGATTTGGAGTAACGCCGGAATATCTCATATCAGCAGAAGAGATAGAGATAAAGATAGCTCAAGGAGCAAAACCGGGAGAAGGTGGACAACTACCTGGTAAAAAGGTAGATACTTATATAGCATTTTTAAGACATGCAAAACCTGGAATCACTCTGATTTCTCCACCACCACACCACGATATATACTCTATAGAAGACCTTGCTCAGCTTATATACGACCTTAAAATGATAAATCCAAAAGCCAAAATAATTGTTAAACTTGTATCAGAAAGTGGAATAGGTGTAGTTGCATCCGGAGTAGCAAAAGCTTTTGCAGACATAATCCATATATCTGGACACGATGGAGGAACAGGTGCATCTCCTTTATCATCTATCAAAAACGCAGGAACGATATGGGAGCTTGGACTTCCGGAAGTTCATAAAGCTTTGATAGATAACGATTTAAGGTCAAGAGTAAAACTTAGAGTAGATGGAGGAATAAAAACAGGAAGAGACATTATAATAGGAGCACTCCTTGGAGCGGAGGAGTTTGGTTTTGGAACAGCCCTTATGATAGCGGAAGGTTGTGTAATGGCAAGACAGTGCCATCTAAACACCTGTCCGGTAGGTATCACAACCCAAGATAAAAGATTAAGAGAAAAATTCCCCGGAAAACCTGAACATATAATAAATTACCTTAAATTTGTAGCTCAGGAAGTAAGACAGTATTTGGCAGATATGGGATACAGAAGCCTTGATGAGATAGTAGGAAGGACAGACCTTTTAAAACCTATAGTTCCACACGACCACTACAAAGCTAAAAAGATAAAGTTTGACCATGTAATAATAGACTATGACCCATCAAAACCAAGAAAGTCCATGCAAGAGTCTAATCCTATTCCGGATTCAAAACAACCTTTTGACCTTGAAATATTAAAGGATGTTTTACCAGCGATAGAAAAAGACCAAAACTTTTCCGGATTCTACATTTTGAGAAATACATACAGGTCCTTTGGAACAAGAATAGCCTACGAAATAGCCAAGAGATACGGAGACAAAGGACTAAGAACCGGTAAAATAGAACTAAATCTCCATGGAACAGCAGGACAAAGCTTTGGAGCTTTCTGTGTTCACGGTATGATACTTTCTCTAACCGGACAAGCAAACGATTACGTAGGAAAAGGAATGGCAGGTGGATTGATAATAATAAAACCACCTAAGGAGTTTAGAGGAGAAAGTCATAAAAACGTTATAGCAGGAAACACAATCCTTTACGGAGCAACAGGTGGACAAGTGTTCATCAGTGGAAAAGTGGGAGAGAGATTTGCAGTTAGAAATAGTGGAGCTGTAGCGGTAGTTGAAGGAGTAGGAGACCACGGCTGTGAATACATGACAGATGGTATAGTTATGATTTTAGGAGAAATAGGAGTAAACTTTGGAGCCGGAATGACCGGTGGAGTTGCCTACATATACGCTCCAGATGAAGATATTAACAGAAAAATAAACAAATCATACGTAGAAGTTTTACCTCTTGAAGAAGAAGATATAGACCAAATAGAAAGATTACTGACAAAACACAAATCCTACACCGACAGTAAAATAGCGGAAAAAATACTATACAACTTCAAACAAGAGATAGACAACTTTGTAAAAGTCGTTCCAATAGAAGTCAAAAAACCATCAGACGAAACAGACGAAGTAGAGGTTAAAAAGTGATAAATATGGTAAAAAAATCCTATCTTTTAATACTTTTAACATTAACATTTTTTGTTATAGGATGCTTTGGAGATAAAAAGGAAAGAGTTAAAACAGACTTACCACAAGCCACAGTAGTAAGAGTGATAGACGGAGACACTATAGTTGTTAATCTAAACGGTATGGAAGAAAAAGTTAGACTCATAGGAGTGGATACCCCAGAAAGTAGAGTGAACAAAAGAGCAGAAATTCAATCAAAAGAAGGTCTTGGAGATACTCAAACAGTTGTAGAACTTGGGAAAAAAGCAAAAGAGTTTACAGCATCACTTGTAAAACCAGGTGATAAAGTCTATTTAGAGTTTGACGTACAACAGAGAGACAAATACGGAAGACTACTTGCATACGTTTACTTACAAGATGGAAGAATGCTGAATAAAGAGATTATATGTAACGGTTATGCTATGCCTTTAACGGTTCCACCAAATGTAAAATACGAGGAAGAATTCAGAAAATGTTATAAAGAAGCAAGAGAAAAAGGATTAGGTTTATGGAAAGAGTAGAGTCAAATAAAGATAAAAAAAGCTTCAAACACATAGTTGAAACCATCGTTTTTATATTTGTAGTTGTATCCTTAGTCAGAGTATTTTTAGTTCAAGCCTTTAACATACCATCGGGTTCTATGAAACCAACCTTATTGGTAGGTGATTTTATCTTGGTTAATAAACTGGTTTATGGAAACTGGGATATAGGGATTCCTTTTACAAACGTTACTTTTTACCATCACAACAACAGATTAGCAAAAATAGACAGAGGAGATGTGATTGTATTTAAATATCCGGAAGACCCTTCCATAGACTTTATAAAAAGAGTTGTAGGCTTACCAGGGGATGTAGTAGAAGTAAAAAATGACATCGTTTACATAAACGGTAAACCTTTGAAAAGAGTAGAAGATGGATACTACGAGGAAGAAAATGAAAAAGTAAAAAGATACAGAGAATACACAGTAAGGTCCGACGGTAAGGAGTACTCTTATACCATTATGGAGATAGAAGATGGAATAGGTCCAGACTTTGGACCAGTAAAAGTTCCGCCAAACAGTTATTTTGTGATGGGGGACAACAGAGATAACTCAAAAGACAGTAGATTTTGGGGATTCGTACCAGATGATTACGTAATAGGACAGGCATTTGTAATATACTTTTCAATAGACTTAAAAAAGCCATCAATAAGAATCAGTAGGCTTGGAAAGGTTATATACTGATGGATGAGAATCTCAAATCTTTGATAAGCAGATTGAGAAAAAATCCAGATGTTTAAAGTTGCCAAAAAAGATAAAAATATTTATATTTAAAGTTAAAAAAGAGATTCAAAGAGGAAAAATGGAAACACTTTTAGATATGTTTATAGAGGAAGGAATAGGAAAGGGTCTTAAAATAGGAATTGAAAAAGGATTACAGCAAGGTAGATTGAACACGTCAAGAGAGCTCGTTATAGATGCAATAGAAGCAAAATTTGGAAATGTACCAGAAAAGATTCTAAAGAAAATATACAGTATAAATGATGTTGATAATTTAAAAAATCTGCATAGACAAATTATACTTACAGATTCAGTTGAAAAATTAAATAGAATATTAGAGGAAATGTAGAATGATTCTAATAAAAAACGGATACGTAATAGACCCAGAAAATAGTTTAGAAGGAAATTTTGATATACTGATAGAAAAAGGTATCATTACAAAAGTAGAGCCGGATATTCAACCTTTTGCCGGATGTGAGATTATAGATGCATCAGAAAAAATCGTATGTCCGTCCTTTGTTGATTTACACGTTCATTTCAGAGACCCAGGACAGACCTATAAAGAGGACATAGAATCCGGAAGCAAAGCAGCGGTAGCAGGAGGATACACAACAGTTGTTTGTATGCCTAACACACAGCCAGCCTTAGACGATGTTCCACTGATAAGATACGTAATAGAAAAAGGGAAAGAAGTAGGATTGTGTAGAGTACTACCTGCTGGTGCTATAACAAAAGGTAGGAAAGGAAAAGAACTTACAGAAATGGCTTTATTAAAAGATGCTGGGGCTGTTTACTTTACTGATGATGGTGCTCCAGTAATGGACTCATTCATAATGCGAAAAGCAATGGAGTACGCAGGTTCTCTTGGTACCTTTGTAGCGGACCACTGTGAAGATTTAAATCTATCTCAAAACGGAGTAGCCCACGAAGGAGAGATTGCAGCTGCACTTGGACTTCCACCACTACCACCGGAAGCGGAAGATACGATGGTTGCAAGAAATTGTATATTATCACTTCAAACAGGAATGCCGGTCCACATTTGCCATATTTCCTCAAAATTATCAGTTGAGATAGTTGCATGGGCAAAGGCTATGGGAGCAAAAGTTACAGCAGAAGTAACACCTCATCACCTTTACCTTACAGACGAGGAATTTTTAGACTTTTCTTGTGTAGCAAAAGTTTCTCCACCTTTAAGAACCCATGAAGACATAGAAGCAACCAGATGGGGACTTGCAAGCGGTGTTATAGACTATGTAGCAACGGACCACGCACCACATGCCCATTACGAAAAAATGCAAGACTTACAAGCTTGTCCTCCAGGAATGATAGGATTACAGTTTGCCTTACCGATTGTTTTAGAATTAGTCAAAAAAGATTACATTGACCTAACAAGACTTGTAGAAGTGATGTCAACTAATCCGGCTAAAAAGATAGGTTTAAAACCTCCACAGATAAAAGTTGGTGAAGTAGCTGAGTTGACTATATTTGACCCATTTGAAACATGGGAAGTAAATGAACAAACAATACTCTCAAAAAGTAAAAATACTCCACTCTTTGGAAGAAAGTTAACTGGAAAAGTAAAGTACACTTTTTATAACGGTAAAATTGTTTATAAGGATTAAAAATGGTTCAAAAGATTTACGAAATAATGAAAGATATTTACGACCCTGAGATACCTCTTGATATTGTAAACCTTGGATTAATAAAAAGTATTAATATTAACAACGATGAAGTGAATATAACAATGACACTAACATCTCCAAACTGTCCTTTAGCTGATTTAATAACAGAAAATATTAGAAATAAACTTTTAAAAGAGTTAGAAAATATAAAAAAGGTAAATATAAATCTTGATTTTACAAAAGTATGGACAACTCAAGAAATCTCTCCCGAGGGAAAAGAAAAACTAAAAAAACTCGGTTGGAATGTTTAGGCCTTTTTAAGAAATTCTACGTTTATTGTTTTTTCTCCAACTTTTTCAAACATTACTTTCGCGTTTTTACCTGATATTGATTTTACTACTCCTTTTCCAAAAATTTCGTGTTTTACCAGCATTCCAACTTTGATATCATCATCAAATGTAGGTTTATATTTGTCTTCCTTTTTAGTGTAGGTTGGTACGTTAGATGAAGGTTTTTTGATGTTGGAAGGGAGTTTTATGTGTTTTTCTATATCTTTCAGAAATTGAGATGGCTTTGTTGTTAATGGTTTGTTGCTAAAACTTCTTCTTTCTTTTGAGTATGTTAAAAACAGTCTTTCTTTTGCTCTTGTTACCGCAACGTAAAAAAGTCTTCTTTCCTCTTCCATCTGTGTTGGGTCGTCAAAAGCTCTTCCTGATGGGAATATTCCCTCTTCTAAGCCTGCAACAAACACGGTGTTGAATTCAAGTCCTTTTGCTGCGTGAACCGTCATTATCTTTACTTTATTACTGTCTTGAATACTGTCCTGAGCTTGAGATAGTGATGTTTCTTCTAAAAACTCTGTTAGTGTTTTTCCGGATTTTTCTACCTCTTCAAGAGCAACTATAAGTTCATTTATGTTTGCCAACCTGTCTTCCCAATCTTTTTCATACTCTTTTTGTAGGTATTCTTCATAACCTATTTTTTCAACTATATATTTTGCTGTTTGTGCTGGATTATTATTTGCATTTTCTATAACATAGTCCATCAAATCTAAATACTCTTGAATCTTTATCTTTGTTTTTTGGTTGAATTTATCAAAACTTTCTTTTAAAGCTTCAAGCCAGTTATCTTTGTAGTTGTTTTTTATGTACTCTAAACCTTTTTCTCCAATTCCTCTTGAAGGAGTTGTTATAGACCTTTCAAAACTTGCATAATCTTTTGGATTTAAAGCAAGTCTTAAATAAACCAGAATATCTTTTATTTCAGCTCTTTCATAGAATTTAAGACCACCTACTATCTGGTAGGGAATACCGTACAACATCATAGATTCTTCTAAATTCCTTGTTAAAAACGACATTCTAACTAAAACTGCAAACTCCTTATATGGTGTAGAGTTAGAAAGCTCTTTTATTTTTTTTGCTATAAACGAAGCTTCTTCTTTTTCATTTAAGAGAGGAACTAACTTTATCTCTTCTCCGTCCTCTTTTTCAGTCCAGAGGGTTAATAGTTTTGCTTTCCATTTTCCTTTTGATTTTGATATAACAGCGTTTGCTGCATCTAATATTTTTCTTGTGCTTCTGTAATTTCTTTCAAGTTTTATTATCTTTGTGTTTGGAAAATCTTTTTCAAAGTCTAATATATTCTCCGGATGGGCTCCTCTCCAGGTGTATATACATTGAGCAGGGTCTCCTACAACTGTAATTGTAGACTTATTTCCTACAAGTAATTTTAGAAGTTGATGTTGAATTTTGTTTGTGTCTTGGTATTCATCTACGAGGATGTAATCAAACTTGTTTTGCCATTTTTGCAATATATCCGGATAATTTTTCAATATCTTAACAGATTTTACTAAAAGGTCATCAAAATCAAAGGCATTGCTATTTTTAAGCTCTTCTTCGTACTTTTGATAGATGTTTTTTATTTGAGGATTACTAAAAGATATTAGGTCAAGGTATTCATCCGGATTTTCTTCTTGTTTTATCTTGGATATCTGTTCTTTTAGTTTATCAGGTTTTAAAAGCTCTTCGTTTAGATTTAAATCTTTTAAAACTTTTTTAATGAGTTTTTTACTGTCATCTTCATCGTAGATAACAAAATTCCTGTTGTATCCTACATTTTCAGCTTCAAATCTTAAAAGTTTTGCTGCAAAGCTGTGGAAGGTCATTATCCATTGGGGTCTTTCTCCAAGGGCTTTTTCAACCCTTTCCTTCATCTCTTCGGCAGCTTTGTTTGTAAATGTGATTGCTAGTATTCTGTGAAGTGGAATGTTAAAATTTTTGACTAAGTACATTATTTTATGGGTTATCACTTTAGTTTTTCCAGAGCCGGCACCTGCAAGAACTAAGAGAGGACTATCAAAGTGTAGAACCGCTTCTTTTTGTCTTTCGTTTAAACTTTCTAAAATTGGGTCATTTAGCAAACTCTGTTCCTCTGTTTTCCATGTATAAATGCATCTATGTTTAGATATATCTCTTTTACTAATGTTTGGCGAGCTTCAATACTTGTCCATGCTATATGAGGTGTTATTAAAAGTCTATCTTTATTTTTTATTTGCAATAAAGGGTTATCTAGATTCATTGGCTCTTTTTCTAAGACGTCAAGACCAGCTGCAGCTATTAATCCTTCATCAAGAGCTTTTGCTAAATCTTCTTCGTTTACTATTCCACCTCTTCCAAGGTTGAGTAAAATTGCTGTTTTTTTCATGAGTTTTAATTTTTCATATGTAATAAGGTTTTTTGTATACTCATTGAGTGGTGCGTGGATAGATACAATATCTGATATGGAAAGTAGTTCATCTAAAGCTTTGTGAGGGTATTTTTGAGCTGTATTTTTTCCGGAAGTTGAGTAGTAAATCACATCACAGCCAAAACTTTCTGCTATTTGGGCGACTTTTTTTCCTATTGTGCCAAGCCCTATAATTCCCCATGTTTTTCCGTATATTTCCCAAAAAGGTTTTCCTATATGAGTAAATATGGGACTTTTTGCATACCCTCCGGATTTTACGTACTCATCGTAATACCTTAAATGTTCAAGAAGATAAAATAGCATTCCAAAAGTGTGCTGAACTACGCTGTTTGTCGAGTATCCGGCTACGTTGGTTACAGCTATACCTTTTTGTTTTGCATAGTTTATATCTATATGTTAAAAACAGTCTTTCTTTTGCTCTTGTTACCGCAACGTAAAAAAGTCTTCTTTCCTCTTCCATCTGTGTTGG
>NZ_DAIDMN010000040.1 GCF_027448985.1 Sulfurihydrogenibium sp. | reverse complement strand
CCAGTGGTAGTTTTACTTTATGATACCACTGGAGGTTTTTTATTTCATCTTTTTTTCGAATTGGAAATTAGGGTTTATAGGTTTATACATTTCAGGATGTGCACAAACTGAATTAGGCTATGTAAAAAATCCAGAATTTAATCAAACAAAATTTAAAAAAATTTTAATTTTTGCAAATATTTCAGATTTAAATTTAGCCAAAAAGACAGAGTTAAATTTCATTGACGAATTTAAATCTTTAGGAATAAACTCAGTCTCAAGCTTAAATATCATACCACCTGTTAAAGAATACAACAAAGATGAGCTTTTAGATATATTCAATCAAAACGGTATCGATGGTATTCTTATCATTACACTGAAAGATGTAAAAAAAGATTCTATCTATGTTCCACCACAAGAACAAAATCAACAAATTCAAATTTATAGTAGAGGTAATTTCCAAAATTATTCCTATACTGAAAAATATGGAGGATTTTTTGTAACTAAAACTTCTTTAAAATTTGATACAGTACTAATAGATGCTAAAACCGAAAAAATCGTTTGGAGATCTACGGCTGATGTTAAGGATATTTATCTTGCCTCATACGATACAATGGTTGAATCTATGGCTAAAAAAATAGGTAAATCTTTAATAAAAGAGAATATTGTAGAGTCCAAAAAGTAAGAGTACGGTAAACGAAAAGCAGAACTTCTAAAAAAGAAAATCTTGAATTAAACATTTTTAGGAGCCGGATGTGGCTCCTTTATTCTATTTCAACTTCTTTTTCTCTTGTGGATAGTCCTTTTACAATTTTTATTTTTGACTTTGGAACATTTAAGTAATCTGATAGTAGTTCTATTACTTTTTCGTTTGCTTTACCTTTTTCCGGAACAGCGGTTACTTTTACTTCATAAGTGTATTGGTCAATTTTTTTAACTTCGTTTCTGCTTGCTCCGGGTTTGACTTTTACCTTTATTCTCAATTTTCCTATCTATCTCTTATTCCGGCTATAAATTCTTCTACCATCTGTCTTGCTTGCCAGTCTTTGTATTGAATTGGTGGGTGTTTCATAGTGTATGCGGATATTGAGTAAAGAGGTCCTCCTATTCCTCTATCTTGAGCGAGTTTCGCACATCTTATCGCATCTATTGCTACACCGGCACTGTTAGGAGAGTCTTCTACTTCCAGACGAAGCTCTATATTCATTGGTACATCACCAAACAATCTTCCTTCTATTCTGATGAAAGCCAGTTTTTTGTCTTTAAGCCATGGTACGTAATCGGAAGGTCCTATATGAACGTTTCTTGGGTCTATACCATAAGGTATTAAGGATGTTACAGCCTGAGTTTTTGATTTTTTCTTCGTTTCAAGTCTGCTTCTTTCAAGCATGTTTAAAAAGTCTGTATTTCCACCTACATTAAGCTGATAAGTTCTGTCTATTTTTACTCCTCTGTCTAAAAGAAGTTGAGTTAAAACTCTATGGGTGATGGTTGCTCCCACTTGAGATTTTATATCATCTCCTACTACTGGAATACCAGCATCTTCAAACTTTTTAGCCCATTCATCGTCTGATACTATAAAGGTTGGCATACAGTTTATAAAGGATACTCCGGCTTCAAGACATGCTTGAGCGTAGAATCTTGCTGCGTTTTCTGCCCCTACTGGAACATAGTTTACCAAAACATCTGCTTTAGATTCTATCAAAACTTTTACAACCGTTTCTAAGCTGTCTTCTTTTGCATCTGCAAGGACAAAGGCGTTTTCAGGTGGGTAGTTTTTCATGTGCTGCGGATAGCCGTCTAAAACTTTACCCATTCTGACTTTTACACCCATATGAGGTACATCTTTTTTGAAAACTGTTGTACAGTTTGGTGGTGCAAATATGGCTTGGCTTACATCAAATCCTACTTTTCTCGCATCTATATCCCATGCAGCTACAATCTCTAAATCCCATGGCTTGTATCCACCTATATCTTCATGCATTATTCCACTTGCTTCAATATTTTGTTTTTCTTTGTAGTAGTAAATTCCTTGTATCAATGAGCTTGCACAGTTTCCAACACCAGCTATCGCAACCCTAATCTTTCTTGACAACTTTTATTCCTCCTTATTTTTATAAGATAACTTGTTTTGCTTTTATTATTTCAGGTATTTGATGTATCTCTTCTAACACTGCTTCGTTTAGTTTGTCATCAAGTTGTAATGCTCCAAGAGCTATTTTTCCTTTTTCAAGTCTTCCGAGTCTAAATCCGGCTATATTTATGTTGTGTCTTGCTAAGATTGTTCCAAGTTTACCGATTACTCCCGGTACATCTTTGTTTTCAAACATAAGGATTACACCCTGTGGTTCTATGTCTATCCAGTAGTTGTCTACAAGCATTATTCTTGGTAGTTTTTCATAGAATGCAGTTCCACCTACGATTACTTCTTTTTCTCCTGATTTTGCAGTTATCTTTATAAATTCTTTAAAGTTTAATCCGGCTTCTCTTGTAGATTTTATTATGTTTATTCCTCTTTCCTTTGCTATAAACGGTGCATTTATTATATTAACAGGAGTGTCTAAAACAGGAGATAAGTAACCTTTTAAGAAAAATGCCACAATAGGCTCTATATGCTCTTTTATCGTTCCTCGTACTTCTATGTTAATATCAGTAAAATGTCCTCCTGCATACTGAGTTAAGAAACTTCCGAGTTTTTCTGAAAGTTCAAGGTAGGCTTTTATGTTCTCAAATCCTTCCGTTACTGTAAATGGAGCATTTACTGCAACCTCAACGAACTGTCCTTTTAATGCAGCTATTACATACTGGGCTATCTTTATCGCTACGTTGTCCTGAGATTCGTAAGTGTTGGCACCTATGTGAGGTGATAAACTTATGTTAGGAAATTCAAAAAGTCTTCTTATTCTATCATCAGGAGGTTCCTTTGAGAAAACATCAAGTCCAAGTCCCGCTATCTTACCTTCTTTAATAGCTTCGTAAAGTGCATCTTCGTCAACTATTCCACCCCTTGCACAGTTTATGAAGTACACACCTTTTTTCATCAAGTCAAACTCTTTTTTCCCTATCATGTTTTTAGTCTCTTCCGTTAAAGGACAGTGAAGTGTTATTATATCCGACCTTTTTATCAGTTCATGAAGAGAGTCCACAAGCTCAACTCCAAGTCTATCTCCTTTTTCTCTTGGTATGTAAGGGTCGTACGCTATCACTTTTGAACCGGCTGCTTTACATCTTATCGCAACCTGAGACCCAACATTTCCAAGTCCTATTATACCAACAACCTTTCCATCAAGTTCTTCACCCATAAATTTTTTTCTATCCCAGTGTCCTTCTAACATAGATTGATGGGCTAGGTGAAGTTTTCTTAAAACAGCATAAAGATGAGCCATAGTGATTTCTGCAGCACCTATTGTATTTGCTCCAGGAGTGTTTATAACCAGTATTCCCCTTCTTGATGCTTCTTCCAAATCTACATTATCAACTCCCACTCCAGCTCTTCCTATTACTTTTAACTTCTCCGCTCTTTCTAACAACTCTTTTGTTACGGGTGTTCTACTTCTTGTTATTATTGCATCGTAGTCTTTTACTATCTCTAAAAGTTCATTAAATTTTATCTCTGGTTGATAGTCAAGGTCTATCATATCATCGTTGTTTAATATCTCTAAACCCTTTGGAGAGATGTCATCAGTAACTAAAACTTTGTACATTTAAAAAATCCTCCTTGAAAAAATATTTTAGAGATATTATTATATCAAGAAGTTAATAAAAATGAGGTTAAAGGATGTACTATAGAAAATTTAACGATTATTTAAAAGAAAAGTACGGAGGAAGAGTACAAAAATTGGCAATAGATGCCGGATTTACCTGCCCAAACAGAGATGGAAGTAAAGCATCCGGAGGATGTACCTTTTGCAACAACGAATCTTTTAGCCCTTACGCCATGACAAAACAGACGGTAAAAGACCAGATAGAAAAAAGTATGGAGTTTTACAAAAACAGATTTAAAAATGTAAAAGGATTTTTAGCATACTTTCAAGCTTTTACGAATACCTACGCTCCAGTTGAAAAACTAAAAGAAGTTTACGACCAAGCTATGAGCTATCCGGAAATTATCGGAATGTCAATCGGTACAAGACCTGACTGTGTACCTGAAGAAGTGTTGGATTTGATAGCTTCTTATACAGTTGAAAAACCGGAAGTATGGGTAGAGTACGGACTTCAAACAGCCCATTTTAGAACTTTAAGAAAAATAAATAGAGCCCATGGTGTATCGGACTTTGTAGACGCAGTTTTAAGAACAAAAAAAAGAAGTGGTATAAAGATATGTGCCCATGTAATACTTGGACTTCCCGGTGAAGATTACGAAGATATGATGGAAACGGCAAAATTAATAGCAGCACTCCCTATAGATGGTATAAAAATACATCCACTCCATATAGTAAAACATACAGCTATGGAAAAACAATATTATAAAGGTGAGATTAAAGAGCTTGATTTAAAAGAGTATGCAAAATTGGCTGTAGACTTTTTATCTTATCTACCAAAAGATATAATCGTCCATAGAATAACAGGAGAAGCCACTGAAGATGAACTTATAGCTCCTTACTGGTGCTCTCCAAAGTACAAAATGGAAGTATTAAAAGCCATAGAAGATGAGTTTAAATTGAGAAATGCAACTAAAAATTTAAAAGTACTTGTATAAGGAGAAAACAATGAAAAACTTTATTTTGGCTATACTCACATTTTTAGGAATAGCGGTTGCCGGAAAACCGATTACCGAAGGAGAGCCTGCTTACAACTTTACACTTATATCAGATGAAGGTAAAACCGTAAAACTTTCAGATTACAAAGGTAAATGGGTAGTTTTGTATTTTTATCCTAAAGCAGATACTCCAGGATGTACAACTCAGGCAAAAGAATACACAAAGTTGATAGATGAGTTTAAAAAATACGACATTCAAGTTTTTGGAATCAGTACAGATGATGTAGAATCTATAAAAAAGTTCAAACAAAAGTATAACTTAAAAGTTACATTCCTATCAGATAAAAAAGGAGAGGTAGCAAAAGCTTACGATGTTCCATTAATATTTGGTTTATGTTCAAGAAACACTGTGATAGTAAATCCGGAAGGAAAAGTAGAAAAAATATATAAAGGAGTTGACCCTTCAGCCGATGCCAAAAACGTTCTTAGCTACATACAATCCAAAAGATAAACTGTTGATTTTCATTTAAGTTTAGCTTTTACAACCAAAGTTAACACGGAGTTATGCCAAAGTTAACTTGTTTTTTAAACTGATATTGAGTATGCTATATATAGATTATATGATAATGAAAAAGTCAAACCTCTTGACAAAATCAAAAAGATAATGTATATTAAATAATAGTTATAAATAAATTAAAGCAGGAGGTAGCAAGAATGGCAAAATTAAAACCTCTTTATGACAGAGTTGTTATCAAAAGAGTGGAGGAAGAGGTAGCAAAAACACCAGCTGGTATCATTATTCCGGATACAGCAAAAGAAAAGCCTCAAATTGGTGAAGTTATAGCTGTTGGTGAAGGAAGAGTTTTAGAAAACGGAAATGTTCTTCCATTAAAAGTGAAAGTTGGAGACAAAGTTTACTTTAGCAAATACGCAGGAAACGAAGTAAAAGTAGATGGTGAAGAGCTTATCATCTTAAGAGAAGATGATATTTTAGCAATCATTGAACAATAAAAAATATAGGAGGTGAGAATAGATGGCAGCAAAAAGAATGGTTTATGGAGATGAAGCAAGAGCGAAGTTAAAAGCTGGAGTTGACAAATTAGCAAACGCTGTAAAAGTAACTCTTGGACCAAGAGGTAGAGAAGTTATTTTAGAGAAAAAATGGGGTTCTCCTGTTGTAACAAAAGACGGTGTATCTGTTGCTAAGGAAATTGAACTTTCAGACCCATACGAAAACATGGCAGCTCAACTTGTTAAAGAAGTTGCATCTAAAACTGCAGACGTTGCAGGAGATGGTACAACCACTGCAACAATATTAACTCAAGCAATATACGAAGAAGGATTAAAAGCTGTAGCATCCGGAGCAAACCCTGTTTACGTTAAAAGAGGTATAGACGAAGCTGTTAAGATAATAATTGAAGAACTCAAAAAGTTATCAAAACCAGTATCCGGAAGAAAAGAAATAGAACAAGTTGCAACAATATCAGCTAACAACGACCCAGAAATCGGAAAAATCATAGCAGATGCAATGGAAAAAGTAGGAAAAGATGGTGTAATAACCGTTGAAGAATCTAAATCAGCTGAAACTGTTTTAGAAGTAACAGAAGGTATGCAGTTTGATAGAGGATATCTATCTCCTTACTTTGTAACAAACCCAGAAAAAATGGAAGCAGTGTTAGAAAATCCATACATCTTAATATATGAAAAGAAAATAAACAACATAAGAGAGCTTTTACCTGTTCTTGAAAAAGTTGTCCAAACAAACAGACCTCTCTTAATCATAGCTGAAGATGTAGAAGGAGAAGCACTTGCTACATTAGTAGTAAACCACATTAAAGGTGTATTAAAAGTTTGTGCTGTTAAAGCTCCAGGATTTGGAGAAAGAAGAAAAGCAATGCTCCAAGACATTGCAATCTTAACAGGTGGAACAGCTATCACAGAAGACCTTGGAATTAAACTCGAATCTGTTGACCTTGATATGCTTGGAAAAGCAGATAAAGTAGTTGTAGATAAAGACAGCACTACTATAATTGGTGGAAAAGGAAATCCGGAAGACATCAAAGCAAGAATTGAGCAAATCAAAAAACAAATTGAAACTACAACTTCTGAGTACGATAAAGAAAAACTACAAGAAAGACTTGCAAAATTAGCAGGTGGTGTGGCAATTATAAAAGTTGGTGCAGCTACAGAAGCAGAGCTTAAAGAGAAAAAAGATAGAGTTGACGACGCAGTTCATGCTACAAAAGCAGCTGTTGAAGAAGGAATAGTTCCTGGTGGTGGTGTTGCTCTCTACAGAGCATCAAGAGCACTTTGCAACATCAAAGAAGAAAACACAGACAAAGCTTGGGGTATTAAGATAGTTAAAAACGCATGCAAAGTACCTATCAAACAAATAGCTTACAACGCTGGATTTGAAGGCTCTGTTGTAGTAGAGAAAATAAAAGACTCTGAAAATCCAAACTATGGATTCAACGCTGCAACAGGTGAATACGTAGACATGGTAGAAGCCGGAATAATAGACCCAACTAAAGTTGTAAGAACCGCTCTCCAAAACGCAGCATCTATAGCAGGTACAATGTTAACAGCGGAATGCCTCATTGCTGAGATTAAAGAGAAAGAAGAAAAACTTCCAGGAGCTGGTGCAGGCGGAATGGGAGATATGGAATTCTAAGCAGACTAAATAAATCAAAAGCCCCCTTTAAAGGGGGCTTTTTTATTTTTTGTTATAATATTCTTCATAATCATAAAAAAATCTTTATAGGAAATATGGTTGGAAATATTAGACTTTATTTTACACGTTGATAAATATTTACAAATCCTTATAAATCAATACGGTGGATTTGTTTACTTTATTTTATTTTTTATAATATTTGCTGAAACCGGATTTGTGATAACACCTTTTCTTCCGGGAGATTCTCTTCTTTTCATCGTTGGAACTTTCAGTAGTTTAAACCTCCTTGATATTAAAATTGTTTATCCTCTTTTGTTAATTTCTGCAATTTTAGGAAATGTTGTCAACTTTTTTATAGGATACCACTTTGGAGAAAAGATTCTCAGGAATGGAAAATTTAAAAAGTTTATAAAGGAAAAACACATAAAAGAAACAGAAATGTTTTTTCAAAAACACGGTGGTAAAGCAGTTATAATATCAAGATTTTTACCTATTTTTAGGACATTTGTTCCGTTTGTAGCCGGAATCGGAAAGATGGATATACATCTTTTTATGATTTACAACTTTGTTGGTGGCTTTACTTGGATAACCTTTTTTATCTTTCTTGGTTATTTTACAGGTAATATACCTTTTATAAAGGAAAACATAACCCATTTTATATACGCTATCATACTAGTATCTTTAATTCCGGTGGTATTAAAAGCTATTAAAAGATGATTTACCCATGGCTTTTTCCTTTTTTGTCTTTAACAGCCGGAATACTTTTAAACCATTTTTATAACCTATTTGTTCCTATATTTGCATCTTTGATAGTTTTAGGTTTCTCTTTTGTGGCAAAAGGTATTTTTAGGTATGGACTAATCAATCTATCCATACTTTTAATGGGTATATCAGTAAGTTATAAAGAAAAAATTCCGGATGTTGAAATTAAAACACCTTCTTTTTTTGAGTGTAGAGTAGTTTCTTTTCCTGATTACTACAAGGATTCAACCTCATTTAACTGTAAGATTTTAAACGGTGATTATAAGGAGCTTCTAAGTAAAACGGTTAAAGTTTATACTCAGGAAGAAAATGTTTATTTTTATTCAAGGATAGCTTTTTTAGGAAAAGGTAAGGTAGAAAACGGTCAGATTCGTTTATCAACTATAAGGTATTTTACAAAAGTGGATAACTCAGACAATATTTTTTATCCAATTTTTAAATTAAAAGAAAACCTAATTAACAACTATGGATTACACAGGTTAAACAACGAAACTTTTTCCGTTGGAACTGCACTGATTTTTGGAGATAGAAAGTATTTGGATAGTCAAACTTATAAACCTTTTGTAGAAACAGGGTTGGCTCATTTGGTTGCTATTTCCGGAAGCCATATTGCTATCTTGTTTTTTTCTTTAAACTTTATCTTATTTTTTATCAGTGAAAGATTAAGGTATGTTTTTTTGGCTTTTTTACTACCTTTTTACGCTGTTTTTACCGGATTTGGTATTCCTGTCGTAAGGGCGGTTTTTATGGCTTTACTGTTTATCATCTCAAAACTTTTATACCTTAAAAACAATCCTTTAAATATTTTGTTTTTTACTGGATTTTTATTTTTGTTTTTAAATCCCGATACACTTTTTTCTGTATCTTTTCAACTTTCTTTTATGGCTATTTTAGGTATAATAACAGGAGTAGAAATTTTCAAAGATTACAACAACTGGATTAAACTTTTTGCAGTTTCTATGTTTGCAACTTTATTTACTGCTCCTATAATCCTTTACTACTTTTACAACTTTTCACCAACTACTATCTTTGCCACTCCTTTGGCATCTATACCTCTATACCCCATCTTAACTCTATCTGTTTTCAACATTTTAACTGGTTTTAATGTAGATGTTTTAGTTAAATTTATGGATGTTTTCACTTATATTTTTATTGATGTGGTTAGATTTTTTTCAGAAATTGGTTTTTACTACATAGGCTTTTCTCCTTCTTTATGGCTTATTTTAATTTACTTCGGAGCTGTTTTTACAGTGATGGTTTTAAATTTAAAGCCTTTTCAAAAGGTTGGTTTTATTTCTTTGATATTTATCGCATTTTTGTTTTTGAGTAAAAATGATTTTTCTCCAAAGATTTACACATTTGCCACAAAAAGTTATCCGGTTGTTTTTCTATCATACGGTGAAAGATGTTATCTGATGGCAGATTTTGAGTACAGAAAAGTTTTAAATCTTTTTAAAAGGGAAGGATGTCAAAATATCTACCTTTTAACGGAAAATCCAGATAAATTTTCAGATGATTTTATATCTAATTTTAATCGCGTTATAAACTATCAATACCAAGTAAAAGTTGATAACCTTACATTTAAAAAATGGATAGAGCCTTACCTTTTTATTGATGGGAAAGAATTCTTCCTAAGGAATGAAAACAAGGTTATTTTGCTACAAAGTAATGAAAAATAAAGTAAACTACCGCTATGAATATTAAAACTTTTACTATCAACCTAACAGCAAAACCAACCAATTTCATAACAAAAAACGCTAAAATAAGAACGACTAAAAGTTTGATTAAATCTAAATTTTCCATTCTCCAACCTTTTTCCAATATCCTTTTTTAAATACATAGTATAACATTCCGGCTTTTAAGAATGTTTCTAAAAACATGGCGTAGTATATGTATAAAACATTTCCAAATATTTTAGACATAACGTAAGCTGGAATCAATCGGAAAAACCATAAGGAAAAAGTGTTTATTGTAAGGGTTAATTTTGTTGCTCCTGCTCCTCTTAAAGCTCCACTTAAAACAAAACCTATCGCTAATGGTACTTGTGTTAATCCTACTATTTTGAGATATACAACAGCCTCTTCTATAACTTTTTTATCATCTGTAAAAATCATAGCTAAGTAATGTGGGAAAAAAACCATTACAACACCCATCAACCCCATAAAAATGGATGCTATTTTTGCTGTTTGCCATCCGGCGTCTTCTGCTTCTTTGAAATTGTTTGCTCCAATACTTTGACCTACCAAAGTCATTGCTGCTATTGAAAATCCAAATCCTGGCATAAAAGCAAGACCTTCTATTCTAAGTCCTACCTGGTATCCGGCTAACGTGTAAGTACCGTAATCTGCTATCATTTTTACAAATAGTAAAAAAGAAAAGTAAGTTATAACCCTTTCTAATCCAGCTGGAATGCCTATATTCAAAACTCTCTTAGCATAATCTTTTATAAACTCCAGGTAAAAAGATATTTTTGATTTTTTCTTTAAGAAGACGTAAAGGTATAAAACAAAGCTTATATAGTAACTTGTAGCTGTTGCAATTGCAGCTCCTTTTATTCCAAGTGGTGGAAAACCAAGTTTACCGAATATCAAAACGTAGTCTAAAACTGTGTTAATAATGTTTGCAACGATTACTATCTTCAAAGGAGTTTTTGTGTCTCCTGATGCGTTTAAAGCAGAGTAAAGGGCAAATTCTACAAAAATAACCGGAAAAGTTAGAGATATGATAGATAAATAAACTGTCCCTGCTTGAACTACTTCTTCAGATGCTCCCATGAATATAAACACATACTTAGAAAAAAACAAGCCAAATATGGTGAAAGGTATTGATATTAAAAATGCAATTACAGATGAAGTAAAAACTGTTTTGTTTGCTTCCTCAAACTGTTTTGCTCCTACAAATCTTGATACAACAGCAGAATTTCCAACAGAAAAAGAAGCCATAAATGCATACAAAAGACCTAAAAACTGCATTGATATTCCGGCAGCAGCGATTGCAACGGGAGATA
This sequence comes from Sulfurihydrogenibium sp., assembly GCF_027448985.1. Taxonomy (GTDB): domain Bacteria; phylum Aquificota; class Aquificia; order Aquificales; family Hydrogenothermaceae; genus Sulfurihydrogenibium. Next base: position 1,960 of record NZ_DAIDMN010000040.1, on the reverse strand, counting down.
CCCTTCCAAGCATTATCATGTCAACTATTATCTGAATCATATCAAAGAGATTACTAAAAGCAGCCGGAACGGCTAACGATAAAATCTTTTTTGTTTTACCATTCAACATCTTTTAATGGCTACCAACTGAGCTTTATAAGCAACTTCATTATCACTGTTTATAATTCGTTTTTCTTGATAGAATACAACTTCCATTGATAAAAATGCATGAAGAAGCTCATTTTTCCTTAAAAGAAAATCTCTATTCGTTTTTGCAGGTGAACCTTCTAAAAATGTTTCAAAAATCAAAACTCCGTCTTTTTTAAGAGATTCTTTTATGTATGCAAACAATGTCCTTTCTAAAAAGTTAAAATTAATAACTAAATCGTAAGCATTTTCAGAAGGTCTGAATGTCTTTAAATCTGCGTGGATAGGGTTTATGTTTGGATGCAGAGTTTTTAACTTTTCTATTGCAACATCAGATATATCTACAGCATCTACTAAAAAGCCGTTTTGAGCTAAAAATAAAGAGTTTCTTCCCAATCCGGATGCTATATCTAAGGCTTTTCCTTTGTTTGCTAAATGTACAAAATCTACAAGAAGCTGTGAAGGATTGTTTTCCCCTTTAAAACCTTGGAGATACTTTTTATTCCACCTTTCTCTATCTTCTTGATTCATCAGATATCAAAAAACCTTTTTATTATGTGGTCGTACTTGTTTTGAAGTTTTAAAACAAGGTCTATAACTTCTCTGACCGCTCCATTACCACCTTTTTTTGATGTTATATATAACGCAAAATTTTTAACCTCTTTTGGAGCAGAAGGAACAGTAACAGGAAAACCAGCCCTTTTTAAAACCGGGATATCAACAACATCATCTCCTATGTATAGTATTTCTTCATCTTTTAATGAATATTTTTCTTTTAGAAAGTTGTAGTGGTCCAATTTGTTGGAAGAGTTTTGAAAAACTTCTGTAATTTTTAGTTCCATCGCCCTTTTATTTACTATCTCTGAGTTTCTTCCGGTTATTATCGCTGTTTTAAATCCCGATAGATTAAGCATATGTATACCAATTCCATCTTTAACACAAAAATGTTTTAACTCTCTTCCTTCGCTATCGTATACAATCTTTCCATCTGTCAAAACACCATCAACATCAAAAACAAACCACTTGACTTTTTCCGCTTTTTCTCTAAGTATTTCCAAATTCATGACAATATTATACAGAAATTTTTAGAGATAAAGTTGAAAGATAAAACCATAACTAACCGGAAAGCTTAAAGCTTTCCGGATTGCTTTACATCAAAGATTTTATTGCTTGGTCTATCCTGTTTTCTAACTCTTCGACCGCTTCTTTTGCTTGTGGATACTTTGTTCCTTCTAAAAGAAGTGATGGTCTTGTTCTTACTATGTAAGTTTTATCATCTCCTTCATACTGGTATATTGTTATAACAAACGGAGACAAAGCTATTGCGTTAGGGTCGTTAGTTACAATTTTATAAAGTGTTGCCATACTTGTAACTAAGAAGTTTTGCATATAGTCAACTTTCAATTTTTTATAATCGGGAAATAGTTTAATATTATTTGCAAGAGGAGCTACTGGGTCTGTTGTTGTAACTACTATTATTTGAGCAGCCTCTAAATTACCTTTTAGAGCTATCATAACATCTCCTGGGTCTCCATCAACCTTATAAACAACTAAGCCGTTTCCAGAGTCTGAACCTTTGTTGGATGTTTGAATAGAGGTCTTTTGTTGTTGAGTATTAGTTTGTTTTTTATCTTTTGCATAAGATATAGATACAAATAAAGCCGTGGTTAATGTAACCGCTAAAAGAGATTTTAACATGAATATACCTCCTACTATTTTTTTAACTTATACAATTATATCAAAATATGCAAATTAATTGTATTGGTTCAGTACATCGTGAGCATCCATACATAAACATTATATCACATCCCATATGCAATATCTGCTGGAGTTT
>NZ_DAIDMN010000039.1 GCF_027448985.1 Sulfurihydrogenibium sp. | reverse complement strand
TCTTACTCCTCCTTAATTTACTTCAGTACAAAGAAGACAAACTGAAAGGAACCATTATGAACAGAATAGCAAAAGGATACACAGATGAAGAGATAAAAAAAGTTTCAGAATATCTATCTACACTAAAATAAAGTAAATTAAGGAGGAGTAAGATGATTAGCAGAAGAGATTTACTAAAGATAACAGGATTAGCAGGAGCATCCGGATTACTTGGATTAGAAAAAGCTTTTGGAATGTCTTCAAAAGTTGATGAATCTGCTGTAAAAGGTAAAGCACACGTTGTTGTTGTTGGTGGTGGTTTTGGTGGAGCAACAGCAGCAAAGTACATAAAAATATGGGATAAGGACATATCGGTTACATTGGTGGAACCAAGTACAAAGTATTACACCTGTCCATTTAGTAACACCGTAATAGGTGGATTCAAGAAAATGGAAGATATAGAGGTAGATTTCTCCATATTAAAAGGAAAGTATGGTGTTAATATAGTTCACCAAACGGTAGTTGAAATAGACCCAGCTGGAAAGACTGTTACCTTAGATAACGGTAAAAAGTTAAAATACGATAAACTGGTTTTATCTCCGGGAATTAGCTTCAACTATTCAGCTGTAGAAGGAGCAACTCCAGAAATGGCGGAAACATTACCACATGCTTGGAAAGCAGGACCTCAGACAGTTTTACTAAGAAAACAGCTTGAAGCTATGCCAGATGGCGGAACCTTTGTTATGGTAATTCCTCCAATGCCTTACAGATGTCCACCGGGACCTTATGAAAGAGCTTCGTTAGTTGCTTGGTACCTTAAAAACAACAAACCAAAATCAAAAGTACTCCTTTTAGATGCAAAAAACGAATTTGCAAAACAAAAACTTTTCATGGAAGGATGGCAAGCGTTGTACGGAAATATGGTAGAGTGGGTACAAGCTGATTTAGGTGGAAAAGTTGTAAAAGTTGACCCAAAAGAAAAGGTTGTAGTTACTTCTTCCGGAGAAAAGATAAAAGGAGATGTAATTAACTTCATTCCACATCAAAAAGCAGGAGAGCTCGTATTAAAGTTTGGTCTTGCAGATGATAAAGGTTGGGCACAGATAAATCCAAAGACCTTTGAATCAAAAAATGTAAAAGATATCCATGTAATAGGTGATTCTTGTGCAACACCAATGCCAAAATCCGGATTCTCCGCTAACAGCCACGGAAAAGTCGTAGCTGCTGCAATCGTTGCGATGGTAAATGGAAAAAATCCGGAAGATACAACGATAGTCAACACATGTTATAGTCTTGTATCACCAGATTACGGAATATCCGTTGCAGCGGTTTACAACGTAAACCAAGAGGGTATAAAAGCAGTTCAAGGAGCAGGAGGTGTATCTCCATCAGGAATGGATGCTAAATTCAGAGAGAAAGAAGCTATTTACGCCCAAGTTTGGTACGACAACATAGTAGCAGATACTTGGGGTAAGGGATAATATAAATAAAGTTTTTATGTTTTTTTAAACATAATAGCACGAAAGAGGGGCTTTCAAAAGCCCCTTTTTTTATTTATAATTAAGTTGCTAGAAGATAGGAGGTTTTAAAATGGATAGAAGAAAACTTATAAAAAGTTGCTCCTTGGTAGCGGTAGGTAGCATGTTTGTTCCGGGTTTTTTTGACAAAGTTTTAGCCGGAGAGAAGGAGATTTACAAAAAGTACAACAAAACCTTGTTAATAAAAGAAGATGGAACACCTATCACATCAAAGGACATTCCAGACAACACAGTATTACTATTTTTCTACCCATACAAATCAACACCTTGTTATATAATAAACACGGGAGAAGAAGTAAAACCTACAAAGGTAAAACTATCAGACGGTAAAGAGTACGAATTTAAAGGTGGTATAGGAAATAAAAAAAGTATAGTAGCTTACAGTGCAATCTGTCCTCATCAATGGAGTTATCCAACAAAAGATTTTTCTTTAATTAACTACTATCCATCAAATCAAAAATCAGAAACAACAGGAAAAAGTGGAGTTATACAATGTTGTGCCCACATATCAGTTTTTGATGTAAAAAATGGAGGACAAGTTATAGAAGGACCTGCGGAGCTACCTCTTGCATGTGTAGAACTTTTAGAAGAGGATGGGAAGATTTACGCAACCGCAGTTGTAGGACCAAACCAGTTTGAAGAGTTTTTTGATATGTACAAATCAGACTTGATAGAGCAGTATGGTAATATAGAAAAAGCTAAAGAACTTTTAGATAAAACAGTCGTTATGGAGGTAGGGAAACATGTTAAAGAACAAATTAGATGTTAACAGAAGGCAGTTTTTAGCATCAAGTGCTTTAATTGCAGCTGGTAGTGTTATACCTGAGATATCCTTTGCAAAGGAAGACATCTTACCAACAAAATCTGCAAAGGTAGTTATCGTCGGAGGTGGATACGGAGGTGTGTCTGCAGCAAGACAGCTTAGAAAGTTAAATCCGGATTTGTCAATTACGATTATAGATAAAAATCCATTTTTTGTTTCCTGTCCTATGAGTAACCTTTACCTTGGAGATTTTTATGAATTTGGAAATCTTTGTTTTCCTTACCAACCACTAAAAGCAAAGTACAACATTGATTTTATAAACTCAAAGGTTTTAGATGTAGATTTAGATAAAAAAGTTGTTATAACACAAAACGAAAGAATATCCTACGACTTTTTAATACTTTCTCCCGGCATATCTTACGATGTAGACCAATCACAAAAGGATTTCTTCATTAAATACCCTCCTGCGTTCAAACCAGGTGGAGAGCATCTATACTTAAAAAGATTGTTGGAGAGTTTTAACGGTGGAGATATTGTTATATCGGTTCCATCTTACCCTTACAGATGTCCTCCCGCTCCTTACGAAAGAGCAGCTTTAATACTGAACTACATCACCAAGAGAAAACTAAAAGCACATCTTTACTTTATAGATGCAAACGAAAGACCAATAATCAATTCAGAAGGTTTTATGAAGGCATACTACAAACTGTATAAAGGGTACGCTGATTACATTACAGGGGTAACAGTTAAAGAGATTGATACTACAAAAAATGTAGTAAAAACAACAAACGGAGATTTCAGATTTGACCTTGCAAACATCATTCCACCGATGAAAGCATCAAGAATCATTGAAAAGATAGGACTATTAGAAAAAGGTCAAAAATGGGTAGAAGTGGATACTTTTACCTTTGAAACAAAAGTGCCAAACGTCTTTGTTATCGGAGATTCAGCAAGGTCCTTTCTGCCAAAATCCGGATTTGGTGCAAACATGCAAGGGAAAATCGTGGCTAACTTAATCACAGAAAGAATTACAGGTAAAAAGCTAAAACAGGAAGAGCTTTTGATGGTTTTATGCTACTCAATGGTGAGTGACAAAGAAGCTATAATGTCGGAAACAAGCTTTAAGATAGACAAAACCAAAAATGTTATAACTCCTATCCACAGAGAAGATAACACAAGAAGAGAATCAACTGTGAAAAGGTATCACGAATGGGCAAAAGGACTGTGGAGAGAGATGTTTGGATGAACTGTTCCATTTTGGACAGAAATTGTTCTATTTGGAACAGATTAAAGATTTTTAACATTGAAAAAGCTTTGTTTACAAAAATTAAAAATTGGCATGGATATTGCATAAGTATAAAAACAAATACCTATGCAGGAGGATAAAGTTGAAAGTAAAAAAACTCTTGATAGCAGCTGCAACTGCCATTACCGGAATGTCTGCTTTAGCATTTGCATTAACTTTACAAGAAGCCGGAATAGAAAGTCCGGAAGCAAAAAGTGTTATGTTAAAAGACATTCCACCAGAACCAAGATTGTACGCAGTACCTCCTGAATGTAATCTATCTGATAAAGAAAGTATAAAAAAGTTAGCTGAAAAAGGAGAAAAAGTATTCAACACGGTAGAAAAAGGAAACTGTGTAGCCTGTCACTGTGCAACCGGAACAAAGGGATGTGGAAACATAGGACCAAGTTTGATAGGTTATAAGAATGGGCTTTTTAAAGCACCTGATTACAGAGGAGAGCCAAAAACGATAGATTGGCTTTATCAGAAAATTGCCGATGGTAGAATTTTATTACCAAAAGAGTTGGAAAATGTACCTTACTACCATATCATGACAGTTCAGCTAACCACAGGACAACTTACTGCTGAAGAGGTTTGCCAACTTACAGCGTACGTTTTAAGTCAGGAGTAAAAAATTGAGAAAAGTTTTGTTTGGACTGCTTATACTGATAGGTTTTGCAAAAGCAGAAATAAACTGGGTACCTTACAACCAAGCCTTTGAAAAGGCAAAGAAAGAGAATAAGATTGTTTTTATTTATATCTACTCTCCTTCCTGTCATTACTGTGATATTATGGATTTCAAGGTGTTTGAAAGTAAAAGAGTTGAAGACCTACTAAACACATATTTTGTTCCGGTAAAGATAAGAAAGTGTAGTAACGAAGGTATAGAAGTAAGAAAAAAATATGGATTTGTAGGTACACCGATGTTTTACTTTCTAAATCCGGATTCAAGTAAAATAAAAACCATATTCGGTGCTTGGGAAGAGAAAGACTTTGTTAAAATACTAAATTATTTTGCATCCGGAAGCTATAAAGAGATGACAATGGACGAATACTTTATGAAACAAAAATAGGAGGTATTTTATGAACAGAAGAGATTTTCTAAGAACAACATCCTTAACAGCTGTATCAACAGCTGTATTAGGTAGCGCTGCATTTACAGATTCATTTGGAGCTGAACTCGTTGACAATCCACCACCTAAAAAATCTTTTGATGAAGCGTTAAAAGAGATAACAGGTGGAAAGGCTGTGTCCGATTCAGACAAGGTAAAGCTTATAGCTCCTGAAATTGCAGAAAATGGAGCGGTTGTTCCTGTTACAGTAGAAGTAGAGCTTCCTATCGAGCAGGTAAAGGCTATACACATTCTTGCAGATAAAAACCACAACGCAAAAACTATGAGCGTTTATTTTACTCCTGCAAACGGAAAAGCTTACATATCAACAAGAATAAGACTTGCTGAAACTATGAATGTGGTGGCTGTTGCACAGCTTGCTGACGGAAGCTTTATTAAAGCTCAAAAGCCTGTTAAAGTTACAATCGGTGGTTGTGGATAATTAAAGATTAAAAAGGAGGAAAAAGATGGCAAGACAAGCGTTGGTAAAAATAAATCCAAAAGAGTACAAAAAAGATGACATTGTAAGAGTTGACTCTGTTATTATGCATCCTATGGATACAGGTTTAATGAAAGACAAAGAATCTGGAAAATACATAGCTGCCCATTACATTACAAACGTTGAAGTTTACTATGGAGATGAAAAGATAACTTGGATGGAATTATCTGGCTCTGTTAGTGCAAACCCATTTATATCCTTCTATGTAAAAGCTACAAAAACAGCCCCTTTAAAAATCGTTTGGAAAGATAACAAAGGAGAAGTTACAGAAAAAGTTATAGATATAAAGGTAGATTAGTCACATCAAGAGGGCTTTTATAGCCCTCAATCTTTTATAAATCCTTAAAAAGGAGGTTATCCTGTTATGAAATTAAAGGGAAAAGTCTTGCTTTTTGGACTTGCTGTTTTAACAGCATCCTACGGAGTAAATAAAGCTATATCGGAAGAAGCAGGACAGGCTATATCAGAGGAAGATTTAAAACTATACCAATCCGGAATAAATCCTGGTGAAGTGTTTGCTCAGGAAGTAGGTGGAGCGTTGTTTAATAAACCTATGGGAAGTTCTAATAAATCTTGTGCCTCTTGTCATAGTGAAGAAAAGTTAAAAAAGGCTGTTGGGACCTATCCAAAGTACAATGAAAAATTAAACGCAGTTATATCTCTTCAACAGAGAATCCAGATGTGTCAAAAGTTAAATCAAGGGGTAGATAAACCTTTTGAACTAAAAAGTAAAGAGAATACAGCTTTAACAACTTATTTAAAGTACATCGCGTCTGGGGAAAAAATAAACGTAGATACATCTTCAAATCCGGTTGTTAAAGAGTACTACAACTATGGAAGGTACGTCTATGAGCTAAAAAGAGGTAAAAGAAACCTTTCATGTGCTGTTTGCCATGAATATGCAGCAGGTATGGTTTTAAGAATGCAAAGATTAAACCCTCTTGGTCATGAATACAACGGAATAAAAGGGACAAACGCAGCAGCTCACTGGCCAGGATACAGAATGACAAAAAGTGAAGTATATACAATAGAACAAAGATTTCAGCAGTGTATGTCTCAAGCTAGCATGAAAGTTTTACCACTTGGCTCAAAAGAAATGGTTGCATTGGAGCTGTACGTCACTTCATTGGCTAATGGTGCAACGATAGAAGCACCTGGATTAGTAAGATAGTGGAGGAATAAAATGAACATATCAAGAAGAGACCTTTTTCATCTTGCAGCGATAGCCGGATTATCCGTATCATCAAAAGATGTTTTTGCAAAGTTAAACGAAGTTAATCCAGAAACCTTTTTTGAATTTAAGCCTGTTGGAACGGTAACACTCCTTCATATATGTGACCTTCATGCTCACCTAAAACCTCTTTACTGGAGAGAGCCTTCTACACTACTTTCAGCAAAAGAACTTATAGGAACACCCGGATTTTTATGTGGTAAAGCATTTATGCAATACTACGGTATAAAACCAAACACGATAAGAGCTTACTTTGACACTTACATAGGTTTTGAAGAACTTGCAAAAAAATACGGAAAAATGGGTGGTGTTGCTTACATAAAATCTCTTGTAAACAGAATAAAAGCAGAAAGAGGAGCAGACAAAGTTTTATTTATGGATTCAGGAGATACATGGCAAGGAACAGCAGTTGGACTTTTCACTCAAGGAAAAGCGATAGTTGATGCCCAAAATGCCCTTGGAATAGACATAATGGTTGGACACTGGGAATATACCTACGGAAAAGACAGAGTTTTAGAACTTGTAAACAAACATCTAAAAGCGGAGTTTATCTCTCAAAATGTTGCAGATGACATGTGGGGAGACCTTATATTCAAACCCTACACAATTAGAGAAGTAGGAGGCGTAAAGGTTGCCGTTATAGGAAACTCTTTTCCTTACACACCAATAGCAAACCCAAAAGAGTTTACAGAAGGATGGACTTTTGGTATTCAGCCAGAGAGACTTCAAAAGTATGTTGATGAAGTGAAAAGTAAGGGAGCTGACATAGTAGTTTTACTATCTCACGACGGATTTACTTTGGACCAAGCTCTTGCAAAAATGGTAAAAGGAATCGATGTAATCCTCTCAGGTCATACACACGACCCGGCACCAAAACCTGTTATAGTTGATAACACGATTATAGTTATTGCAGGAAGTCATGGAAAATACCTTGGAAGACTTGATTTAGAAGTCAAAAACAAGAAAATCACAAACTTTGCATTTAAACTCTATCCGGTTGCATCAAACTTTATAAAACCAGATAAAGAAGTAGAAAACTTAGTCCAAGAGCTCTACAAACCATACGAAAAACAACTTTCAGAAGTGATAGGAAAAACTCAAACTATCCTTTACAAAAGAGATACGTTTTACTCAACATTTGACAGAGTGATAATGGATGCTATAAAAGAAGAGACAGACTGTGAAATCGTATTTAACCCCGGATACAGATGGGGAACAACAGTTTTACCGGGAGATAACATAACGGTAGATGATGTGTACAGTATGACAGCTATTACATATCCGGATGTTTACAGGTTTGAACTTACAGGACAACAGATAAAGAATCTCCTTGAAGATATAGCTGACAACGTTTTTAACTCAAACCCTCTATATCAACAAGGTGGAGATATGAGTAGAACGTTAGGACTTGATTATGAAATAAAAATAACAGCACCAACCGGAAAAAGGATATCAAACATAAAAGTAAATGGAAAAGACCTTGACCCAAATAGAAACTATGTGGTTGCATCATGGGGTGGAAACCTTTACAAAGCCGGAAAAAATGCTAAAAAATTCAGACCTGTGTACGACATAACAATAGACTACATCAAAAGAGTAAAAGTTGTTAACCCACCTTTGAAATCAAACGTAAAAATCGCAGATATAGGTTGCGGTTGTCCAACAGAGGAAGGAAAATGTCTATGAAAAAGTTAATCTTGTTGGCTAACATTGTGCTTTTATCTTCATGTGGTGGTACAATAAAAGATGTATCCTTTGAAACAGGAGATTACCTTGGTACAGGATACGATGATAAACCTCAAAAAACAATTTCTATAAAAAAAGAAAATACGAACAAAACTCAAACATCTGAAAAAAAATCATTCCTTTCAGCCCTTTCGTCTGCTGTTGTGTCAGATAGTGATGAAGATGAAGAGATGTCCGACATTTATGAAAAATCCGTTAACATCTCTTACGAAGAACTTGACTTACTACTTAGAACAGAGCTTGAAAACAACAACTTTAAAATAGTCCATGTACTAAACATAACATCCGGAGTACAAGAACAAGGAGTAAAAGATTTTTGGAAACATATGCACATATACCTTGTATGTAAACTTTCGGAATGTTCAAAGATTATGAAAAACAACCCACAACTTGCATCTCAATTTCCAATTAGAGTATATACTTACGAAAAAGGCGGAAAGATGGTTGTTGGTGTTTTCAAACCATCTACAGCTATAAAGTACATGGGTAACCTTGATGCAGAAGGAATAAAAGCGTTAAAAACATTAGACAAAGAACTAAAAAAAGTGATTGATACGATTACAAAATAACTTAATTACTTTACAAGGAGGTTAGTATTATGAGAAGAGTTGTAGCCGCTGCAACAATTTCATTAGCCGCAGCAACATTGATTGCACAGCCATCACAGGCAGCACCAAAGTTTTACTTTGGAGATGGAAAAGAGCTTGAAATCTTTTTCATGAATCAGCTCTGGGGTGTTTACACGATGGATAGAGTGGAAGGAACAACAAAGTATGACAACAGAATGGACTTTTTCCTAAGAAGGTCAAGGGTAGGATTCCAAGGAAAAATAAATGAAGATTTATCTTGGAGAGTTTGGTTTGCCTACGACAACGTAGGTCTTGACCCACATACAGCTTTGGCTAAGAATAATAATATAGGATTAGTTGGTAGTAACGGTTCAGGCAATACTTTAAATCAACAGTTTTACCTATGGGATGCATTTTTCACTTATGCACTACACAAAAACTGGGCTAACATTACGGTAGGTTACTTTAGACCACAAGTAGGTAGAGAAAACATTACAGCCGGATTTGAAGTTTCATCTTTTGAAAAAGCACTTACAAACTTTTATCCAAGACAGCACCTAGTTGGTACAGGTCCGGGTCGTGAAACAGGTATAAACATAGGCGGTTTGTATAACGACGAAAAAGGAAAATGGGGAATAAATTACAACTTTGGTGTATTTAACACAGATAAGTTTAGTGACGGTTCCGGTGGAGACAACTTACTTTACACCGCGAGAGTTGCACTATCTCTTGGAGACCCAGAAATGAAAAAATATTCAATGGGATACAAAGTTAACTACTTTGGAAAAAGAAACGGTATAACATTTTCTATAAATTACGCATACCAAGGAAGAGGTAAAGAAACAGGCAAACCACAATTCAAAAGCAACCAACTTATAGGTTTTGATATACTGGCAAACTACAAGGACTTTACATTTAACGCTGAATACGACGAACTTAAAAGGGACTTTGATGTATCTTCTTTAAACTACAAAGATAAAGTATGGCATGTAAGAGCCGGATATAACTTTACATTACCTAACAAAACAATACTGGAGCCTGCTATAACATACTCTGAATGGAAAGGGGATAAAGCAAGTTTAAACGGAAATGGTAAATACAAAGTAACAGATATTGGTTTAAACTGGTACATAAAACAAAATAATATTAAACTAAACCTTCACTACGTCAACCAAGATGGAACTAAAAAATCAGCATATACCACAAACGGAACAGATAAAGCGGGAGATTACATAGGTGTTGGATTACAATTAATATTCTAAAGATTTAGCTATCCCTTCCCAAAGGGAAGGGTTTTTTATTTGTAGGAGGTCTACCATGAAAAAAGTTTTTGTGCTTTTTGTAGTTTTACTTTTTTATCTAAAATCTTTTTCTCAAGAAAAACCACAGTTTGACTCTACGCTTCCAGATAAAATAAAAGCTGTTTTTGATTGGACTTTTGAAAACCCTTCAGACAGTGTTATGGCTACAAACTTCATATCTAACTTTATCAAAGCCTACGATGAGTTTAACCCAATGGGAGAGTACAAGTTAGCAGTAGTAAGTCATGGTGCAGAAGTTTTAATATTTGCAAAGAAGAACTACGAAAAGCACAAAGAAGTAATAGATAGACTAAAATCAATGACCCAAAGCTACGGACTTAAAATATACGTGTGTAGAAATACTATGAGATTCTTTGGTTTAAAAGAAGAAGATTTACAGCCTTTTGTTATAGTTGTTCCTGCTGGGGTAGTAGAGCTTGCAAAATTACAACAAGAAGGTTATAGATTAATTCCAACGGTTGTACATGATTTGAATAAAGTAAAAAATCAAAATTGAGGTAATTGCGATGATAAGAAGAGTTGTTATACTCTTTTTCCTTTTCTTTTCCTTTTCATATTCAATGGAGTTGAAACAGTTTTATAAAAACATGTACATGGTTCGTGGTGTTGATGATATGCCTTCCGTTGAAAATAAAGGTTTTATGTCAAACGCATATGCTATTTTAACAAAAGAAGGGTGGGTAGTTGTAGATAGCCTGTCAACTCCTGAACTTTCAAAAGAGTTTTACGACCAACTAATGAAAGTAAAAAAAGCTCCTATAAAGTACCTTATCATAACTCATTATCATCCAGACCATTGGTATGGAGCATCTACATTCAAAGAAAAAGGGGCAACGGTAATAGCTCATAAAAAACTCAACGAATTTTACAACTCTCCGGATTCAAAAATGACTTTGGAAGCTTCAAATCAAAGGTTTGGAGGGTTGTATAAAAATGTAAGATTAATTCCGGCTGATATAGAAATCAGCGACAAAAAAGATATTAAAGTTGGAGAGTATGATATATCCATAATCTCAATGACACCAGCTCACACAAACAATGATATAGTTGTATTGGTAAAAAACGAAAATATCCTTTTTGCAGGAGATTTAGTTTATATAAACAGAATACCTTTTGCTGGAGATAGAGGAGCATCATCTAAAAACTGGCTAAAAGTACTAAAAGATATGGAAAACCTAAATCCAAAAATAGTACTCGGGGGACACAACGAACCTATGGATAAATCAGCGATAAAATTTACATACGACTATCTTCACTATATACGAGAAACAGTTAAAAAAATGAAAGAAGAAGGAAAATCAATTGATGAAATAAAATCATACATAAACCAAAATTCTCCTTATAAAAATTATGTAATGTACAATGTGTTTAACGATGCAAACGTTTATAAAATATACAACGATTTAGATATGGAGGATTTTGAATAGAAAGAGGGTATGTTATGAAAAAGTTTATTTTTATATCGTTTTTAGCTACTGGACTATCATACGGGTTAGAATATAATGAAGATGATTTATATTTGCAAGCCAAAGGATTATTTGCACCTTTACCTGAAAATTTTTCAATATCGGAAAATCCAATAACACCGGAAAAAGTTTATTTGGGAAAACTACTATTTTTTGAAAGAAGATTATCTATAAATAATATGGTAAGCTGTTCTACATGTCATGCCATAGAATACTATTACTCATCACCAGCCTCAAAACAGATGGGAGCTTTAAAATTACAACCAAGAAATGCTCCAACTGTTTTAAATTCTGCTGGTCAATTTGTTCAACACTGGATTGGAAATAGGAAAGATGTTGAAGACCAAGCATTTCAATCTTTAACAGGCCCTGCTGCTTTTGGAAACTCTAACCTTAACACTGTAGAAGAAAAACTAAGGAAAATACAAGATTACGTTGATTTATTTAAAAAAGCGTTTCCAAACGACCCTGAACCAATTAAGGCAGAAAACATTGCCAAAGCAATAGGAGCATTTGAAAGAACTTTGTTGACTCCATCAAGATTTGATGATTACTTAAAGGGCAATAAAAAAGCTTTAAGCAAAGAAGAAAAAATAGGATTACAAACTTTCATAAATGTAGGTTGTGCTTCTTGCCATAATGGAACGTTAGTTGGTGGCAATTCTTACCAAAAATTTGGTATTTTAGAACCTTATTGGAAATATACAAAAAGTGAGTCTATAGACAATGGAAGGTTTGAAATAACAAAAAATGAAACAGACAAGTATGTTTTTAAAGTTCCTTCTTTAAGAAATGTAACTCAAACCTCACCTTATTTTCATGATGGTTCTGTAGATAGTTTAGAGGAAGCAATCTGGATAATGGGTAAAGTTCAGCTTGGAAAAGATTTGAGTAAAAAAGAAATCCAATACATATTAAAATTTCTAAAAACATTAACTGGAGATATTCCTAAGGATGCTATGCAGCCACCAATTTTACCAGCAAGTAATTAGATAGGAGGTTATTAAAGATGAAACTGTTAAAAACCTTAATCATTTCAATACTATTATTATTCGGTATAACCTTAGCACAAGATAATCCAAAAGCTGTCATAAATCTCACAACAGGAGATATATCAAAGTTCAAAATGTACCTTTTAAGTGGATTAGCAAATTCAGCAGAATACTACAAAAACAACCTTAAAGATTTAAAAGTTGTGGTTATTATCCACGGAGATGCGTACAAATTCTTCGTAAAAGACCTTGAAAACTCTCCTTACAAAGATGATAAAACCCTGTTAGAGAACCAAAAAGAACTGCAAACAAAGTTAGAATACCTTCATAAAAACTACGGTTTAAGATTTCAAATGTGTGAACAAGGAATGAAAAGTAGAAAAATTAACCCTAAAACTTTATATCCATTTGTAGAGCTTATCCCAAATGCCTTTATAGGTCTTGTTGATTGGCAAAATGAAGGATACGCTTATATTCCTTTATATTAGTGTTACTATATTAATTGTATAGGTTCATATAGACAATGAGCATCTACCTTGATAAAATAATCAAACAAAATAGGAGGTAGATAAAATGAAAG
>NZ_DAIDMN010000038.1 GCF_027448985.1 Sulfurihydrogenibium sp. | reverse complement strand
CCAAGCTTACGACATAGTCCAAAGAAACGCTATGAAAGCTTGGGACACAGAAGGACTCATGTTTAAAGATGCATTACTTCAAGACCCAGAAGTAAACTCACGCTTGACAAAAGAAGAAATAGACAAAATTTTTAATGTTGAAGAATTTTTGAAAAATATTCCTTACATATACGAAAGAGTTTTTGGAAAATACTAAAAAGAGGTAGAGATGAAGTACTACATAAGAACATTTGGCTGTCAGATGAACGTTAACGATTCAGAAAAGATGGCTGGAATACTAAAAACGTTAGGATACCAGCCAGCCGAAGATTGGAAAGAAGCGGATGTAATACTTGTAAACACCTGCTCTGTAAGAGAAAAACCGGACCAAAAGGTCTTATCAGCACTTGGAGAATTTAAAAAAATAAAGAAAGAAAAACCAAACGCAGTTATTGGAGTATGTGGATGTTTAGCCCAAAGAGCCGGATACGAGATTTTACAAAAAGCCCCTTTTATAGACATGGTTTTTGGTACAACAAACATACACCATTTACCAAAACTTTTAGAAGAAGCGAAATCCGGAAACAAAGCGGTTGAAATACTTGAAGAGATAGACGAAAACGAAAACCTTTTAGACCAATTTCCAACAGTAAGAGAAAACAAATACACAGCATTTGTTACAGTTATAAGAGGATGTGATAAAAAATGCACCTACTGTATAGTTCCTACAACCAGAGGAAAAGAAAGAAGCCGTAGGATAGGAGACATATTAAGAGAAATCCAGTTTCTTGTTGAAGATGGAGTTAAAGAGATACATTTGATAGGTCAAAACGTTACAGCATACGGTAAAGATTTAGGAGATGTAAATTTCTGGGAGCTTTTGGAAGCAGTCGCACAAGTAGAAGGAGTAAAAAGAATAAGGTTCACAACAGGACACCCAAGAGATTTAGATGAAGATACAATAAAGGTGATGGCAGATTTACCACAAGTTTGTGAAGCCCTTCATCTTCCAATTCAAGCAGGTTCAGATAGAATCCTACAAGCGATGGACAGAGGATACACCCAAAAAGAGTACCTTTACAAAATAGAACTTTTAAAAAAGTATATTCCAGACATAGCACTATCTACCGACATAATAGTAGGATTTCCAGGAGAAACATACCAAGACTACCTTGAAACAGTAAAAGTTATAAAAGAAGTGGAGTATGACCAAGTTTTTGCATTTAAATACTCACCAAGACCAGGTACACCAGCAGCAGACCTGCCAATGACGGAAAATCCGGAAACCTTATCAAAGTGGTTAAACGACTTGATAAACATACAAAAAGACATAACTTTTAAAAAGAATTTACAGTACGAAGAAAAAACAGTAGAAGTCCTAATAGAAGAGATAAACGAAGAAGGAAAATTAACAGGAAGAACAAGAACAAACAAACTGGTCCATGTGGAAGGCTCTCCTGAGTACGTAGGACAGATAGTAGATGTAAAAATTGAAAAAGTAAATAGATTTTCATTGGAAGGAAAAATAAACGGAGGCATTTAAAATGATGGTAGAAATGGATGTTCAAGGTATTACATTAGACCCTCTCTCAAACATGCCAGTATTAGTGTTAAAAGGAAAAGAGACAAACGATATCCTAACAATTTGGATAGGTGTTTTTGAAGCAAACTCTATAGCTATGTATTTAGAGTGTATGACATACCCAAGACCTTTAACCTACGATTTAATCAACAACATAATTGAGTCGTTATCTTCAACGGTAGATAGTGTAAATATTCACACATTGAAAGATAACACTTACTACGCATCAATCATTTTAAAAGATTCATACGGAAACAAAGTAGAAATCGATGCAAGACCAAGTGATGCTGTAAATATAGCTTTAAGGTCCGGATGTCCTATTTACGTATCAGAAGAAGTTTTAAATCAGGTAAAGAACTCTAACGATAAAACAGAGATAGATGAAGAAGACATAAAAGAATGGATTGAATCTTTAAAACCAGAAGATTTTGAAAAAAATATAGAGTTTTAAAACTTCAGGACTACAGCACCCCAGGTTAAACCGCCACCAAAAGCGGTTAAAAGAATGTAATCACCTCTGTTTATCTTTCCTTCTTTGTAAGCCTCATACATAGCGATTGGTATGGAGGCTGCACTTGTGTTTCCATATTTGTGAATGTTTGCGTAAACTTTTTCTTTTGGTATTTCTAACTTTTCAGCCAAAGCATCTATTATTCTTATGTTTGCCTGATGAGGAATAACAAGTTTTATATCCTCTTTTGTTAAGCCGGCTTTTGATAAGGCTTTGTTACAAGCTTGCTCCATTGACTTTACAGCTTGCTTGAATGTCTCTCTTCCTTGCATTCTTAGTTTCTCTCCAACCTGACAGTGTAATAAATGCCAATGGGAACCTTCCGATTTCATAACAGTAGATAAAATATCACTCTCATCGTTAGAGCTTGTTAAAACAACTGCTCCTGCACCGTCTCCAAACAATACTGCTGTAGTCCTGTCAGACCAATCTATTATTTTAGAAAAAACTTCACTACCAACAAGTAAAACGTTACTGGCTTTTCCGGATTTTAAGAAACTATCGGCTATGGTAAGACCGTATATAAACCCACTACAAGCAGCTGAAAAATCAAAAGCCATTGGATTCCTGCATCCAAGTTTATCAGCTAAAAAGCAAGCTGTGGAAGGGAATATCATATCCGGTGTGGAAGTAGCAACCAGTACAACATCTATATCTTTTGGAGAAATTCCTGCCATATCTAAGGCTTCTTTTGAAGCATTTACAGCCAAATCACTCGCTTTAACCCATTCTTCAGCTATATGTCTTTCTTTTATTCCTGTTCTTGTTGTTATCCATTCATCAGAGGTATCTAAGATTTTTTCCAAATCATGATTGGTTAAAATCCTTTCAGGAACGTACATACCTAATCCAGATATTTTACTGCCCATTTACATCTCCGCTAAATTCTTCCTCTTTTCCTTTTCTTAACTCTTCGGGAATAAGATTGTTTATATTATCCAACAATTTTTTGTTAAAGTCGTGGTTTACAAACTCAGAAGCAAATTTTAAAGCATTCTTTATGGCTCTCTCATCTGCTCTACCGTGTGTGATTATACATGTTCCCTTGGTTCCTAAAAGAGGAGCTCCACCATACTCAGCAAAATCAGCCTTCTTTTTAAATCTTCTTAAAGCCGGAAGCATCAAAGCAGCTCCTATTTTAGAAACCAAACTTTTTTCTACCTCTTCCTTTATCATCTCAAGGATAATCATTCCAAGACTTTCGCTTGTTTTCAAAACTACATTCCCAACAAACCCATCACATACGATAACATCAAAATCTCCTGTAAAAATATCCCTTCCTTCTGCATTTCCTACAAAGTTAAGTTTTGTCATCTTTAAAAGAGGGTATGTATCCTTTACAAGCTCATTACCTTTCCCTTCTTCTTCACCAATACTTAATATACCTACTTTTGGATTGTTAGAAGTTTTTAGTATCTCTTTTACATAGGTATGACCCATAACTGCAAAATAAAGTAAATGTCTTGGACGGCTATCTACGTTGGCACCCACGTCTATTAAAACGGTTCTACCACCTTTTTTATTTGGAAAGGCTACAGCTATACCAGGTCTCTCTATTCCTTCGGCAGCCCCAATAACAAACTTTCCTATACTCATAGCAGCACCGGTATTCCCTGCAGAAACAAAAGCAGAAGCCTTTCCTTCTCTTACAAGTTTTCCGGCTATATGCATAGAAGAGTTTCTTTTCTTTCTAAGGGCTATAGAAGGAGATTCATGCATTTCTATTACTTCCGGAGCATGAACTATCTCTATAGGTAAACCTTCTATAGATAGATTGTGCTTTTTTATCTCCTGATTTAAAATCTCTTGATTTCCTACTAAGTAAACACCTATTTTGTACTCTTTGGAAAATTCAATAGCACCTTTTATATTACAGAGAGGAGCGTAATCTCCTCCCATCGCGTCAAGAGCAATATACACTTAAACGACCTCAATAACCTCTTTGTTTTTGTAGTATCCACAGTGGGGACATACTCTGTGAGGTGCTTTTGGTTGACCACATTCCGGACATAAAGACAATCCTGGCATAGATAACTTCCACTGAGCCCTTCTCATAGCTGTTTTAGCTTTTGATTTCTTCCTCTTTGGTACCGCCATATCTGAAAACCTCCTTAATCAAAATTAAAACAAATATTATATCAGATTACTTTAGAAGTTTTTCTAATTTTGCAAATGGAGATTCCTTCCCTCTCATCTTTATTTCACAATCGCAAGATTCTTCATTTTTATTGATTCCACAGTAAGGACACAGACCTTTACAATCTTCTTTACACAATACTTTCATCGGCGTGTTTACAAGAATTTCTTCTCTTACAAACTCATTTAGATTGAATTTTTCTTCGTCTTCTAAATATTCAGAATAAAGGTCTTCTTCGGAAAGTTCTTGATGTTTTGGTAGTTTTTTTGTAAAAAGTACACTTTCTGTAAATTCAAACTTTTGGGGAAACACAGTTAAACATCTATCACAGCTCATGTTTACAGTTGTGTTTAACGTAATCGTTATTACATAACCGTCTTTATCTTTTAAAAGATGGAGTTTAACATCTATGTTTTTTTCCTCAAGATAGTAGTTCTCCGGCAAGTCTAAATCTTTTAAAGGAATAGATATAAAAAACTCTTTAAAAGGCTCTCTTTTCAACTCTTCTTTAAGATTTAAAAATATTGTCAATTTTAAACACCTCTTTTTCTAGAAATTTTTGCTATAATATAATACAATGATTTTAAACGACAAGACCATAAGAAAGTATATAAGTGAAGGGCTACTTGTTATAGACCCTCTCGACGAAGGTCAGATACAACCTTCTTCTGTTGATTTAAGACTTGGGTATGACTTTTTAGTTTATCCAGATGATTTGGAAGTTTTGGATGTAAGGGACCCTTACTTTTCAAACAGATTAATCAGAGAAGAAGCAACGTCAGATGGTTTTGTCATTAAACCAAAACAGTTTGTCCTTGCTACCACCATCGAGTATATAAAACTTCCGGATTTTATAACAGCTTTTGTAGAAGGTAGGTCTTCTCTTGGAAGACTTGGATTGTTTATAGAAAACGCTGGATGGGTAGATGCCGGATTCGAAGGAACCATTACATTAGAATTTTACAATGCAAACTCTGTACCTATAAAGATATATCCGGAAATGAGAATCTGTCAGCTTGTTTTTGCCCAAATGATAGAAAAAGCAGAAAAACCATACAAAGGAAAATATCAAGGGCAAAGAGGAACAACCGGTTCAAAAATATTTTTGGATAAATAACCCATAATCAGATGTCATTCTATTTTCTAAATTCCTCTGGATTTACACCGTACTTTTTAAGTAATTTTTGTAAGGATTGTCTTTCTATATTTGCAAGTCTTGCAGCTTGAGATATGTTTCCATTAGTAAAGGATAATAGATTCTTTAAGTACTTTGTTGTAAAATTTTGGTCATTTATCTTCTTTGCCAAATTATAATCAAAAATCATAGACTTAGTGTTATCTTGACCTGAGATGTAAGAAGGAAGACAAGAAACATCTATATACTCTTTTTTTGCAAGAGCGATTATACATGCTTCCGTAACCACATTTTGAAGTTGGCGTACGTTTCCTTTCCAGTTATAATTAATAAGAAGCTGCAAAGCTTCTTGTGTAAAACCTTTTATATCAGTTGAGTACTTTTTATTAAACTCTTCTAAAAAATGGTAAGCCAGAACAGGGATATCTTCTCTTCTTTCCCTTAATGGGGGAATCTGGATTTTTATTCCTTCCAATCTAAAGTATAAATCTTCTCTAAATTTCCCTTCCTTGACAAGTTGTTTAAGGTCTTTGTTGGTAGCTGCTATAACTCTCACATCTACTTTTTTAGATGTTGTATCCCCTAACTTTCTTACTTCTTTTTCTTGCAAAAATCTTAAAAATTTTGCTTGAAGGTCAAGAGGAAGTTCGGATATTTCATCTAAAAAAACGGTTCCACCGTCTGCCATCTCCAATATTCCAGCTCTATCAGTATCAGCACCAGTAAAAACACCTTTTTTAACACCAAAAAACTCAGATTCCATAACATCTTTGGATATAGTTGCACAGTTTATTGGAAGAAATATTCTGTTTTTTCTATTACTTAATTGATGTATAGCTTTTGCAAAAAGTTCTTTCCCAACTCCACTTTCTCCGTATATTAGTACTGTGAAATCAAAATTTGCAATTTTTTTGATGTATTCTAAAAGCTCTTTCATCACTGGATTAACGGTAATTATACTCTTTAATGGAGATTCATTTTTAATAACTTCTAAATAATTTTTATAATAAAGAGAATTTTTCTTCGTTTTAGCTAGTTCAACCGCTTGACTTATCATATTCCAAATTTTATTGTCGTTAAAATCTATAGGCTTTGAAATATAATCAAAAGCCCCGTGTTTCATACAGTCTACCGCTGTTTCTACTGTTCCGTAAGCAGTTAGCACTATGAAACTACTTACTTGGTTGTATTTTCTCACTTCTTTTAAAAATTGGTCGCCTGTCATTTGAGGCATCTTAAGGTCTGATATAATAAGGTCATAGTCGTTATCCTTTACCATTTCAACAGCTTTTTTGGGACTTGAAGATATATCAACCTTATAACCTTCATCTTCCAATATCTCTTTAAAAGAGACTAAAAGGTCTTCTTCATCATCAACTAAAAGAATGTATCCCCTATTTTCCATCTGTTTCCTCGTTGTATAATGGAAATTCTATAGTAAACTCTGTACCTTTAC
The DNA here is from genome assembly GCF_027448985.1 of Sulfurihydrogenibium sp. Taxonomy (GTDB): domain Bacteria; phylum Aquificota; class Aquificia; order Aquificales; family Hydrogenothermaceae; genus Sulfurihydrogenibium. The sequence goes on along the minus strand of NZ_DAIDMN010000038.1, from coordinate 6,284 downwards.
CTTCTTCACTACTTACATATATTTTACCACCATGACTTTCCACAATTCTATAACTAACCGAAAGACCTAATCCAGTCCCTTTTTCTTTCGTTGTAAAAAATGGTTCAAAAATTTTATCTAAATGCTGAGAAGGTATTCCAATTCCATTATCTTTTACTTTTATTATAACTTTTTTCTCTTTTTTATTTACTAAAACTTTAACATCAACGTTTCCACTATCTTCTATTGCTTCTATAGCGTTTATAAACAGATTTATAAAAAGTTGAACTAAGGAGTTTTTGTCTCCTTTTATGTAGGCATCTTTTAACTTTTTCGAAATATTCACATTACTTCTTTTTGCTTGTAATGAAGCTAAATTTATTGATTCTTCAATAACTTCTTTAATATTTACAGTCTCTACCTTTGAGTAATAAGGTTTAGTGAAATTGAGTAATCTTTCTACTATATCGTTTGCTCTTGCTACATTTCTTTCAATTCTTCCTATTATCTCTAAATACTCGGCAGAATTATCTTTTAAAAGTTTTAAAATTTTTCTTTTTAATGAATAAGCACTTTGATTAATAATAGCTAGTGGATTTCTAACTTCATGGGAAATTCCAGCTACCAGTCTTCCTATAACTGCCAACTTCTCAGACTGTAAAATTTGATTTTCCATTTCTTCTTTTTTAGTTATATCTTCTAGAATCAATACTATATTTTCTACATTATTATTTTGTCCAACTATTGGAAAAGCTTTAATTTCCCAAACTTTTTTTGGATTTTCTGACACGGTTAATTTTATGTCAAAACTTTTTCGATGATTTATTATAGACTTTAAATCTTCTTCTAAATCCTTAAATATCCTTATTGTATCAAATACATCTCCAGATTCATCTTCCTTTTTTAACATATTTTTAGCAGAATTATTTATAAGTTCAATTTCAAATTTTTGATTTAATACAATAATTCCTATATCTATTGACTCTATTGTTTTTTGTACTAAATCCCTTAATTTTATCTTTTCTAGTAGGAAATTAGTTTTAGCAATAGATGTTGATATTGTATTGGCATAAGTCATTAAAAACTCTATCTCTTCATGTGTTAAAGGAGTTGAGGAATATATACCTATCATCCCCATATTTTCATTTTCACCTATTAAAGGAATAAGAACTACTTTGTTATCTTCAAAAACGGAAACTGTTGATATCTGTGTGTTAATATAAATTTTATAATTGGGAAAAAATCCTTCCTTTTTTTGAATTTCACCGTTGTTTAAAATTATGAAAGAACCACTGTATCCAAGATTTACAAGACCTTCTACAACTTTTTCTGCCATATTATCTAAAGATATTTCTTTGACTATATAACTGTTTAACTTAAATAATTCTTTTAATTTTTTATATGCAGTTTGGAGTTTTAGTTCTAATTTTTCATATTCTCTTTTTATTTCGCTATCTATCGTTTTAGCTAGATTAAGTTTAAATACCTCTTTCTCCTCTTCAATTTTTTCAATATATTTAACTATTTCAATAAAGCTAAAAAATATTAAGATAAGACCTAACGATAAATTTGGATTGAAAGATGAAACTATCATTTCAATAAAGACAAATCCATAAAAAAAATTAGAGTATCTATTTATGGAAAATAAAAAAAATGGAATAAAAGACATGGGATAAAAAAGGTATTTAAATTTTGGAAAATAAAAAATCATCATAAATAAAAAAGTATAGTAGATTAGATGGATAAACATTTTTTTCTTTTCTATTTTAAATATGTAAAGTAGAAAAAATAACAGGGTAAATGGGAATAAGGATATATTTGAATCTTGGTTAAAAAATATTACATCAGCCCAAGAAAAAATAAAAGCTAAAAATAAGTAAGATACTTTACCTTCTAATCGTTGTCTTTCTCTGTATTTAGTAATATAAAAAGTTGTCAGGTAAACAATCCAACCTGTAAGTAGTGCCTCCACAACTTTACCGATGTTATTTCATTACGGTTTCTAACTCTAAAGGTTCTTCTTGTCCGGATGGTATTCCTTCTACTAACTCTCTTATAAGGTCTTTCACATGGACTAGTCTTTTTATTCTATAACCGTTTGAACCAGAGAAAAATAGTCCTGTTTCCACTCTACCTAAGTAAGCATCTCCTAGTCTATCTGCTATACAGTATCCTACCTTTTTCGCTTCTTCTCCGTGATTGCAAGGTACTACACAGTTGGAGATACATTTAACTTCCGGAGCTGTTCCTCTTTCTATATCTTTTATTAATTTTGTGACTATTCCTCTTGCAGGGTATCCTACAGGTGATTTTAAAAGCACAATATCTTCTTTTTTTGCGTTTATAATAACTTTTTTAAACTCTGGAGAAGCATCACACTCGTATGTTCCGACAAATCTAGTTCCCATCTGGACACCGGCTGCACCTTGAGATATGTACCACTCAATATCTTCTTTACTCCAAATACCACCAGCTACTATTACAGGAAAGTCTCCCCACATATCTCTTTCTTTTAACACTTCCGGAAGAAGGTTTTCAAGTTGGTATTCCGGTTTAAAACAGTCTTCATACGGTATACCTTGATGACCACCAGATAGTGGTCCTTCTAAAACAACAGCATCCGGAAGCCTATTGTACTTTTTAGTCCAATGTTTACATATAACTCTCAATGCCCTCGCAGATGAAACGATAGGAACCAATGCAACATCGGAACCAGCAGCATACTCAGGGAGTCTAAGTGGCAAACCTGCACCTGATATTATTATGTTTGCTCCAGCTTCTATAGAGTCTCTAACAACTCTATCATAATCCGTAATAGCACAGAGTATGTTAACACCAATAACAGCTTTTTCTCCTCCAGCTATCTCTTTGGCATCTTTTATAATTTTAGTCAACGCTTCTTTATTGTGGATGAACTTACTTCCTACAGGTCTTCCATCTTTTAGTTTAACGTAGTTTGGATGTCTGTATCCTGTTCCTACCGAAGAAACAACACCAAGACAACCATGTTTGCTTACTGTACCTGCCAGATTTTCCCAAGATATTCCTACACCCATTCCACCTTGGATTATAGGATATTCTATCTCATACTTTCCTATTCTTAATGTTGGTAAAGCCATTTTAAAACACCTCTAAATTAATTAGGATAATTATTATACCTCTGGTAAAGCTTTTTTTGCTTTTAATATATTGAAAATCTGTTTGTAAAATTCCGGTTCTCCAAGTTCAAATGCAAGACTATCTATTATGTATTTGTCTTTTTGTACATATCCTTTTGCTATATAATCTGCTACGAATACTCCAGGTCTTCTTTTATGTTCGTAAGCTACTTGACCTAAAACACCAATATCGTTTTTGTTCACTTTATAAACAAAATCCATTCCAAGTATATTTTTAACAGCAAAATTTGTGAGAATGTGTTCTTCCAATGCCTGTCTTATTAAATCTTTTTCATCAAAATTATTTTCTTTTAAATTTGTTTCTTGTGTATTATTTTCATCTTGATTATCTACCATAAATTTAACAACCTTTGCCATCTTTACTCCTTTTAATAAAGTGGTTTTTTGTATGTTTCTTTAATAAATAAAGTAGTTATAAAAACTACAAATGCAACTATAGAAAGATAAAAAGCTACAGTTAAAGGATTTTGTGTTTTTGATATAAGATAAGTTGCCACTATCGGCACAGTTCCACCAAATATTCCCAGAGCAGTGTTATATCCAACAGAAAATGCTGTGTTCCTTACATCTGCCGGGAAAAGTTCTATCAAAAAAGTAGGTAAAATAGCCATAAATCCAGATGATATTATAGCAAAAATAATGTGACCTATTATTATGTTTTCTATTTGACCAGTTAAAATAAACTTAAATAAAAAAACTCCAAAAGTCCAGTAAAGAAAAGTAGAAACCAGCAATACAGGTTTTCTTCCTATTTTATCAGAAAGATTAGCCATAACTGGAATGAAAATAGCTAAAACAAACATTGCAAGACTGTTTATAAACAGTGCTTTTGAAGGTTCTAAGTTAAGCACTTTCTGGTAGAATGTAGGCATGTAAACAAAAAGAAGGAAAAAAGCTACACCTTGAAGAGAGCTAAATATGATAGAAAGAATAAACTCTTTTGGATGATGTATAAACGTTTTCAAAAGAGGGTTTTTAGTTTTGTTTTCCTCTTCTATCGCTAAAAATATAGGAGTCTCCTCAGCCTTCTTCCTTAAATAAACACCTACAAAAGCAAGAACTATACCAAATAAAAAACCAATTCTCCACCCGTAAGATTCCAAATCAGATTTATCAAATACAGAAGTAAGAAACGCTCCCATCAAAGAACCAAACATAATACCTATAACAGCCCCAAGAAGGTTTATACTTCCGTAAAAACCTCTTTTATCAGAAGGAGAATGCTCTACAACGAAGGATACGGAAGTTGTATATTCACCACCTGTTGAAATACCTTGAAGTATTCTTAAAAACACTAAAATAACAGGAGCTAAAATTCCTATATCATGGTAAGTTGGTAAAAGTCCTATTAAAAAGGTAGGAAACGCCATCAAAAAAATCGATACAACAAGAGCTTGCTTTCTTCCGTACTTATCTCCAATATAACCCAATACAACAGAGCCAAGTGGTCTGAAGAAAAACCCAACAGCAAAGGCTCCAAAAGATGCAAGAAGTGAAACCGTCTCATTTTCAGAAGGGAAAAACAGCTTTGAAAGAACAACCGCTAAATATCCGTAAAGAGTAAAATCGTACCACTCTAATATGTTGCCTATCATTCCGGATAAAGCAACTTTTTTATGAGAAAATCTCTCCATAAGCACCTTCAGATTTTTTTGATTTAACTATTATACCATTTAGCCAAGCATAGATGAGATTTTCTCAAAATTTCCTGTCATAAGTAGTATTCCTATTAAGATGAGTAAAATACCCCCAATAACTTCTATTACAAGGAAATACTTTCTAACAACACTGAAAAACTTAAAAAACAGGTTTATAGCAGCTGCAGTTAGTATAAAAGGAATTCCAAGACCCATTGAAAAAGCAAAAAGTAAAATCATTCCTTGATTTACAGTTTCCTGTTGAGAAGCTACCAATAAAATCGCTCCAAGAATAGGTCCTATACATGGTGTCCATCCAAGTGCAAAAGCAAGACCTACCAAAAAAGCTCCTATTGGTCCGGGAGGCTTTTTCTTAACTTCGGTAGTTTTTTGTTCATAAAGAATTTTGTATATTCCAGAAAAGTAAAACAAACTTAAAGAAAGACCCAGCAGAAATATGAAAAATCCCGTTGAAAAGTAATCCTTTGTTGTCAAGATATCATAAATATAGTAAAGTAAGGAGAAACCACTTACAACTAAAACAAACACTTTTGCTTTTGAGGATTGTAAAACACCAGTAAAATGAATACCAAGAAGGATAACAACAATTGCAGCTATTTTAGAGATTATAGACTTGTACTCTTGCAGAAATTGACCTACAAATGTAGATGCAGCTCCAAGTAAAGTAAATACCAAAGAAAAACCTAAAACAAAAGCGATAGCAGAAATAACGGTTTGCCAATCTACCTTTTTACCCGTTTCAGAGGATGTTGCAGAAACTCCGGATATGTACGCTATATAACCGGGAATGATAGGAAGAACACAAGGAGATAAAAATGCAAGGATTCCACCTAAAAAAGCAGCCCAAATAGTTATATTTTCCATTTTACACTCCTTTATTTAGCTGTTTATCTATAACTTCCTTAAACTTCTCTATAGGTTGAGGTCCTATGAATATCTTTATTATGGTGTTATCTTTACCTATTATATAAGTTATAGGAGTTCCAATTATTCTGTATTTTTCAGTAACTTGATAGTTTCCTATCAAAACCGGAAAAGTAAAACCTATCTCATTTTTAACCTTTTTTATCTTTTGAATATCATCTGTGTCTATTACAACTGCATAAAACTTTACCTTATCTTTGTACTGCTGATACAGTTTCTCTAACTCTGGAAGTTCTTTTTTACAAGAATGACAAGTGGTTGCCCAAAAGTTAAGTACAATTATACTATCTTTTAAATTGGAAAGCTTGACAACTTTACCACTATCATCTTTCAATTCAAAATCCGGAGCTTTCATTGCTCCAAAAGAGTAAGTAAAGCTTAAAACAACCAAAACAAAAGTCATTATCTTCTTCATTTTAACCTCCAGCATCAACATTTAAAAATTTAAAAATATTAAATCATAAATCAACTCTAATTTCCAATTTAAATAATTTTAAAACAAACCAAGACAAGTAGCAAAACTTAAAGCTAAAATGAAGAAGTT
>NZ_DAIDMN010000037.1 GCF_027448985.1 Sulfurihydrogenibium sp. | reverse complement strand
TTTTCTTCGTAAACACGGCTTCCAAATTGGTAAACTTTAGTTTCTTCACCAAAAACTTCTTTAGCCGTTTCTACTATGGCTTTTTTCTCAAAATCCAATAACCTCAAAGGACTCCGCCAAGGGTTAGTTTTTTTATTCTAACGGTTGGTTGAGCATCACTTACTGGGGCTCTTTGTCCATCTTTACCGCATGTGCCTATTGCCCATCCTAAATCGTATCCCACCGCATCTATATCCATAAGGGCTTGGGGTCCGTTTCCTATAAGTGTTGCTCCTTTTATAGGATATGTTATCTCTCCGTTTTCTATTTTGTAGCCTTCTATTATTTCGAATACAAAATCTCCGTTTACTGTGTTTACTTGTCCACCACCCATTTTTACTACAAAGATACCGTCTTTTGTATCTTTTATTATGTCTGATGGGTTGTCTTTTCCGGCATCTATGTATGTGTTTGTCATTCTAACTATTGGTATGTTTTTGTATCCGTCTCTTCTTCCGTTTCCTGTTGATTGTTTTCCTTCTTTCATTGCTGTAAGTCTATCATACATATACCCTTTTAGTATGCCTTTTTCTATTAAAACTTTTCTTTGGGCTGGAACTCCTTCGTCATCAAAAGTAAAACTTCCATTTTTGCCGGATACTGTTCCATCGTCTATAACTGTAACAAGCTCTGATGCTACTTTTTCTCCTATCTTTCCTTTGTAAACGGATAATCCTTGATTTACAAGGTCTGCTTCCAATCCGTGTCCAACTGCTTCATGAATCATTGTTCCTCCTGCATGGGAGGACATGACAACTGTAAAAGTGCCTGCTGGAGCTGGTTTTGCTTTTAATCCTAAAACTGCTCTTTCTGCTGCTTTTGTTGCAACGTAATCTACAATATCTACAAAATCTTCATTAAAAAGTTCATAACCTACGCTTCCTCCTGTTGCTTCGTATCCTCTGTAGAGATTTTTTCCGTCACTTGCTATCGCTTCAACAAAAAATACAACTCTTACCTGATGGTCTTCTACTATTTCTCCTAATGTATTTATTATAAGTATATCTCTTTTTACATCTCTTAATGTAACGGATACTTGTTTTATACTTTCATCGTATGCTCTTGCTATTTCATTTGCTCTTTCAAGGATGTCTTTTTTTCTTTTTATTTCAAACTCATCTGGGTCTATTAAAACATTTGTTTTTCCTATATAGTGGCTTTTACCTACCGCTATCCTTCCTTCTCCTTCATACTTTGCTATTGTTTTTGCTAAACTTAAAAGATTTTCGTATGTTAAATCACTTGTGTAGCCGTAGTTTGTTTTAAAGTTTTTTATAAGTCTTATTCCTACTCCTGTGTCTCTACCTTTGTTTACTTTCTCAATTTTATTATCTTCAAGATTTAAAGTCAGACTTTTTAAATCTTCGAAAAATATCTCTCCGTATTCTCCGCCGTTTCCCATAAGTGCTGTTAGGATATATGGTGCTTTTTCTCTTATTAACTCTTTCATGAAACCTCCTTGTGAAAATTTTTATCTAAATTAAATTTATGCCTGTTTTTGAATTTGTTTTATTGAAATAAAAAAAGGCCGGGGTGGGAATCGAACCCACGTATAAGGGATTTGCAGTCCCCTGCCTTACCACTTGGCTACCCGGCCACAGAGATAATATTATAACACAGATTTGAATAATTGCAAAAATTCATTGTATCTTTTTGACTTTTACCTCCAAGATTCTCCTTTTTTCTATTTTTAGTACTTCAAACTCATAGTTATCAATGTTTATTTTTTCTCCTTTTTTGGGCATCCTTCCAAGGATATAGATTATCATACCGTTGACAGTTTCATAGTTTCCAGAAGGAGTATCTATATCTATAAGTGTTTTTAGCTCTTTAACTTCCATAAGTCCATCTATTACAAGCTCATCTATGGACTGTTTTTTTAATCTTACCTTTTCTTTTTTCACAAAGTCATCTTTTATCTCTCCAACTATTTCTTCTAAAACGTCTCTTAATGTTATTATTCCTATTGTGGCTCCTCTTTCGTCAACTACTACGGCTATGTGGTCTCTGTAATGTTTGAATCCCTTTAAAACGTTTGGAAGACTTGCAAACTCCGGAATGTACCTTATTCCTTTCATATACTTTGTTATTGGTTCATTTGGTTTTGCAAACAAAAGGTCATAAGACCTGATAAATCCTACTATTTGGTCTATTCTTTTTCTGTAAACTGGTATTCTGGTGTATCCGGATTCTTTAAATACAGGTACAACTTCACTAACCTTTTTATCGTCGGATAGTGCGATAACATCAGATAAAGGTATAACTATCTCTGATATTCTTCGTTGGCTAAATATAAGGATGTTACCAATTATTTTTTTCTTTAAGTCGTCTATGTCTTGAATTTGAAGAAGAATATCTAAAAGTTCTTCCTTTGAGTATGCTTTTTCGTTTTGGGGTTTTATTCTTAAGATAAAAAACACAGTTTTGTTTACCAATTCGGCAAACCATAAAAATGGTTTAAAAACTTTTCTAAAGAATTCTAAACAATTTACTACTAAAAATATTATTTTGTCTGAGTAGTGTTGAAATATACTTTTTGGTATTATCTCTCCGAAAAGTAATGTAAATATTACAATTATCTCTGCAAATAACTCTTCTTTGTTTTTTAATAATGGAAAAAGGACAGACATATCGTGAAGCATAGCGACAAATGTAGAAGTTGCTAAGGTAATACTTAAAATTGTTCCTATTAAGCCAACAGATATGTACTGATTGTAGTATTTTTGTAGTAAACTATATGTTTTTTCTGCTTTTTTATCTCCTTGGGAGGCTAAGTATTTTAGTTTAGACTTGTTTGCTGAAAAAAGAGCTATCTCACTTCCGGAAAAAAGTGCTTCAAAAAATATAAAAACCACTATAAGGACTACATAACTAAGCATTTTTTTCTCCGTTTTCTTCGTGTGGAGTTTGATTTTCTATTTTTTCAATCTGGACTTTTTCTACTCTGTTGAAAGACATCTGAATTACTGTGAATTTGTATCCTTGGTATTCAAAAGACTCTCCTTCGTGAGGAAAATCTTTAAACTGACTTAAAACAAATCCGGCTACTGTATCGTAATCGTAATCTTCTGGTAATAAAATTCCAAGTTCATCTGTTAAGAATTCTACGTCTGTTTTTCCGGATACTATCCAAGTGTTCTCTGAGATTTGTTTTATTGCAGGTTCTACTATCTCAAACTCTTCAGGAATATCTCCGACAATGGATTCTATTATATCTTTATAGGTGAGTAGTCCTATTGTGGTTCCATGTTCGTTTACTACTATTGCTAAGTGTTGTTTTGTTTCGTTGAATTTTTTCATAGCATCAAGTAGTGTTGTAAACTCCGGAAGAAAAATGGCTGGTCTTATGAAGCTGTCTATTTTCTCTTCTTTTCCTTCCAAGATTAGGAAAATAATGTCTTTTAGGTGAAGTATACCAACTATGTTATCTAAATCTCCTTCGTACACAGGTATCCGGCTGTAATCTTTATTTTCTAATAGTTCTGCTAATTGGCGTATTGAAATTCCTTTTTCAACGGCGAATATATCTCTTCTTGGTACCATTATCTCTATAACTGTTTTTTCGGAAAGTTCAAAAGCGTTGTCTATAAGCTCTTTTTCTTCTTCTGTGATAACTTTTAAGTCTGCTGCATTGTGGATTATAAATTTATAATCTTCCTCTGTTATTTTGTGTTCTTCTGTAAGTAGCTGAATGCCAAATTTGTTGAGTATCCATTGGGTTGTTTTCAAAAGGATTACTCTAAAAGGTGTTATGATAACATAAAAAAGATAAAATGGTTTTGATACTGTTAAAGCGTACTTTTCTGGGTAGTTTGTTCCTATTATTTTAGGCGTTATGTCTCCAAGACTTAAAAGGAGTAATGCACTTATAAAAGAACCTACTAAAAGGTACTCTTTACCTAAGTAAGTTATGGTTAAAGATGCTATCAAAGATGTAGCTGCAACATTTGCAAGTTCGTTTCCAATTAAAAATGTTATAACAAGTTCTTTTGGGTGATTTCTTAAAAATTCTACTATTTTTGCAGATTTGTTGCCTTTTTCTGAAAGTCTTTTTATTTTCAGTCTATCTAACGAAAAAAAAGAAGATTCTACCGCAGCAAAAAATCCGGCTGTCAAGATAAATAAAAATACAACAGCAAAGTTTATTAATAAATCAGACGAAATGGCAATAAACCTCCCTTCCATCTATGGTTTTATAATCAGGTTTTTGTTTACATAAATCCTGTGCATTGGGACATCTTCCTCTGAATTCACATCCTTCTTTTAAATCGGTATCTTCTTTAATTGCTATAAATGTTTTTCTATTTTTGGGGTGGTCAGGTGGTAAGCTCTGTAAAAGTAGTTTTGTGTAAGGATGTAAAGGAGTTTTTACTACATTCTCTTTTAAGCCTTTTTCCATTATTTTTCCTTTATAAAGGACAACTATATAATCTGCCAAGTATCCAACAACATTTAAATCATGGGATATAAAAATGAAACTTATACCTTTCTCATCTTTTAATTTTTTGATAAGATTTACTATTTGTAGTTGTAAAGTTACGTCTAATGCTGATGTAGGTTCATCTGCAACTACAAGTAAAGGGTTTAAAACTATGGCTCTTGCTATTGCGACTCTTTGTCTTTGACCTCCGGATAACTCATGAGGATATCTATCCAAAAATGTCTCATCAAGTCCAACATCTTTGATTACTTTTTCTACAATTTCTTTTCTTTGGGTTTTTGGATAGTTGTAAACTATCAACGGTTCTTCTACTATGTCTTTTATTTTGTATCTTGGATTTAAGGAAGTTCTTGGGTCCTGAAATATGATAGATATCTTCTTTCTGTCTTCTTTTGTTAGTTTTCCGGTTATATCTTTATCAAGTAGGTAAATTTTTCCTTCATCAGGTTTGATAAGATTTAGTATGATTTTTCCGATAGTTGATTTTCCACTTCCGGATTCTCCGACTAATCCGAGAATCTGACCGCTTTTAACATCAAAGCTTACATCTTCTAATGCTGTAAAGTATTCTCTTTTAAAAAAAGTGTTCTTAATTACGTATTTTTTGGTTAAATTTTCTACTTTAAGCAGTTGCCTACTACTATCCATAACAGTTTTTAAGTTCCACTTTAGTTTCAAAACCTCTCATTGTGCTAAAATAATTATACCACAAACTATATTTTGTATTATACGACGGAGGTTGTATGTTAGCAAGTAGATACTTTATGCCAACTTTAAAAGAAAATCCATCTGAAGCCCAAGTTCCTTCCCATATATACCTTATAAGAGCCGGATTTATAAGAAGTTTATCTGCAGGTATATACGAGTATTTACCTCTTGGACTTAGAGTTTTAAGAAAAATAGAAAACATAATAAGGAAAAGAATGGATGAATCCGGAGCGTTGGAGCTTCTACTTCCAATACTAACACCAGCAGAACTTTGGAAAGAAACAGGAAGATGGGATGTTTATGGGAAAGAGTTGTTTAGATTAAAAGATAGAAAAGATGCAGATTTTGCTCTTGGTCCAACTCACGAAGAAACTATAACAGACTTGGTAAGAAAAAATGTTAGGTCTTACAAAGATTTACCTCTCAACTTTTACCAAATTCAGACAAAGTTTAGAGATGAGGCAAGACCAAGGTATGGACTAATCAGAGGAAGAGAGTTTATCATGAAAGATGGATACTCTTTTGATGTATCAGAAGAAGATGCAATAAAGACCTACGAAATTATGAAAGATACTTACCATAAAATATTTAAAGATTTAAAACTCGATTACCTTATGGTGGAAGCTGATGTGGGGGCCATAGGTGGAAAATTTTCCCATGAGTTTGTTGTAAAAGTCCCATCCGGTGAGGCTCATATAGTTTACTGTGAAAGTTGTGGATACGCTGCTAACGTAGAAGCTGCAAAATTCCATCATAATAAATTACCTCCGGAAGAGTTACAACCTTTGGAAAAGGTTTACACTCCATCTGTCTCTTCTGTAGAGGAAGTGGCATCCTTTTTAAAGGTTCCAACTCAAAAAATAGTTAAAACCCTTATTTATAAAGCAGATGATAAGTTTGTTGCTGTATTAATCAGAGGAGATAGAGAAGTAAATGAAACAAAACTAGCAAACTTACTTAAAGCATTAGACGTAAGACCAGCCACATCAGAAGAACTGAAAGAACTAAACATTGTGGAAGGTTTTGTAGGTCCAATAGGTTTGAATCTACCAATCTATGGAGACTACTCTATTGAAGGTTTATACAACTTTGTAGTTGGGGCAAATGAAAAAGATTACCACTATAAAAACGTAAACATAGGAAGAGATATAAAAGTAGAGCATTTTTATGACTTAGCTTCTGCAAAAGAAAAAGACCCATGTCCCGTTTGTAAAGCACCCTTAAAAGAAACAACCGGATTAGAAGTAGGACATATATTTTTACTTGGGACAAAGTACTCATCGGCTATGAAAGCATACTTTACAGATAAAGATGGAAAAGAAAAACCAATCATAATGGGATGTTATGGGATAGGTGTAAGTCGTCTCATGGCAGCGATAGTGGAGCAGTATCATGATGATAAAGGTATAATCTGGCCTGATGTAGTAGCACCTTTTGACCTTCATATACTTATTTTAAATATGAAAGATGAAAAAAGTGTAAAATCCGGATTTGAAATATACGAAGAAGCTAAAAATTTAGGTATAGATGTTTTACTTGACGATAGAGACATTTCACCAGGAGCAAAATTCAAAGATGCTGACCTAATAGGAATACCAAACAGAATAGTGATAGGAAAGTCCTTAAACGAAGGAAAAGTTGAATACCAAAGAAGAGACAGCCAAGAAAAGAAGATGATAGATTTAGATAAAGTAAAAGAGTTTTTACAAACTCTCAAATAGAGGTGTTATGGATTTAAAGAAATTTTCCCTTACAAAAACAACAGATTTTACGATAGGTATTCTTGGTGGTGGTCAGCTTGCAAAAATGACCGCCGTTGAAGCAAGGAAGCTTGGACTAAATGTGGTATGTTTAGACCCTCACGAAGAAGCTCCGGCTTCTATGGTAAGTCATCAGATAGTAGGTAGTGTAAACGATAGAGAAAAACTCCATAAATTAAACTCTCTTTCAGATGTAATCACTTACGAGATAGAATATATAAATACTGATATTTTAAAAGAAGCACTTGTAGAAGATAAAGTTTATCCATCAATACAAGTTTTAGAAATACTTCAAAATAAGTACAAACAAAGAAAATTTTTCCAAAAGTTTGGTATACCTATGCCTTTTTTTAAAGAGATAGAGGAAATTAATCAGTTGAAAGAGTGTATTCCTTGCGTTCAAAAAGCAAAAGTTGGTGGATACGATGGTAGAGGTGTAGTAGTTTTAAAAACTCAAGGAGATTTATCAAAAGCTATAAAAGAGCCTTCATACGTTGAAGAACTTGTAGATATAGAAAAAGAGCTTGCCGTTATAGTTGTAAGGAATGCAAAAGGAGATATGAAAGTTTATCCGGTTGTTGAGATGGTTTTTAATCCCGATGGAAATCTTCTTGACTACCTGATTGCTCCTGCAGATGTTGATGAGTTTACAGAAAAAGAGGCTCAAAATATAGCCGTTGCAGCTGTAGAATCTTTAGATGGAGTAGGTGTTTTTGGTGTTGAGCTTTTTTTAGATAAAAAAGGTAGAGTCCTACTAAACGAAGTAGCACCAAGAACTCATAATTCTGGACATTATACGATAGAAGCTTGTGAAACAAGTCAGTTTGAGCAACTTGTGAGAGTGTTAACTAACCTTCCACTTGGCTCAACTTATCAGTATCTACCCGCAGCAACTTTAAACCTTCTTGGAGAACCCGGATACAAAGGAAAACCAATTTATGAAAACCTTGACAAAGTTCTATCGATAGATGGAGTCTATGTACACATCTACGGAAAAAAAGAGACCTTCCCTTTAAGAAAGATGGGACATATAACCATAATAGATACAAACAGAGAAAGATTGTTAGAAAAAGTAGTAAAAGTTAAAAACTCAATAAAAGTAAAAGGAGAGATTAAAATATGATAGGTATTATAATGGGAAGCGATTCGGATTTACCTGTTATGAGTAAAGCTGCTGAAGTTTTAGATAAGTTTGGTGTAGAGTACGAGATAACGATAGTATCAGCCCATAGAACCCCAGATAGAATGTACAAATACGCAAAAGAAGCAGAAGACAGAGGAATAAAAGTTATAATAGCCGGGGCTGGAGGAGCCGCTCACCTTCCAGGTATGGTGGCATCACTAACCCATCTACCAGTTATAGGAGTGCCTATAAAAACATCATCCCTAAATGGATTAGACTCTCTACTCTCCATAGTTCAGATGCCGGCAGGAATACCTGTAGCAACAGTTGCAATAAACAATGCAGAAAATGCAGCCCTTTTAGCCTTGTCTATAATAGGAACACACAATCCGGATGTTTCTCAAAAACTAAAAGAGTACAGAAAATCCCTTAAAGAAATGGTAGAAAAAAAAGCAGAAAAACTTGAAAGTGTAGGTTATAAAAACTATCTTGAAGAGATGAATGTATGAAAGAACAGTGAAATTATCTTACAAAGATGGAATTGTTGATGAAATAATAAATCAAATTATTGATATATTAAAAAAATATATAAAAACTCCGTTCAAGCTTTACATTTTTGGTTCTTTTGCCACAGGTAATGCTACTATTTACTCTGATTTAGATTTAGCTTTAGAAACAGAAGAAAATTTAGATAAAAAAACGTTGTTTAAAATAAAAGAAGATATTGAAAATATAAAAACATTGAGAAAAATAGATTTTCTATATTTAAACCAACTGGAAGGAAAAATAAAAGAAACAGTAAAAAAAGAAGGGATAAAGATATATGAGTTTACCGGATAGATTAGCAGAGTTTGAAAGATGTTTAAAAAAGTTTGAAGAAGTTTTAACTCAACCAAAAAATGAGTTTATTAGAGATAGCAGTATTAAAAGATTTGAAATGTGCTTTGAACTAGGATGGAAAGTTTTAAAAGATTACCTACAATACCTATCAATTTTTTGCAGGTCCCCCAGACATTGTTTAAAAGAAGCTTTTTCGATAGGATTAATAGATTTTGAAGAAGATTGGATTGATATGTTAGAAGATAGAAACCTAAGTGTCCACACTTACAATGAAGATTTAGCGGAAACACTCTACAACAGACTACCACAACATTACGAAACATTAAAAAATCTCTTAAATAAAATCAAGGAAGATATGGAAAAATATAGATAATGATATAATTTTTCTACTAACTTTTACCGGAGGTAGTAAATGTTTGAACTACTAACAGAAAAATTTTCTTCTGTGATAGATAAATTAAGAGGAGCTAAAAAAATAGATGAAAAAACGTTAGACGAAGCTCTAAAAGATATTAGAAAAGCTCTTTTAGAAGCAGATGTAAACGTAGATGTAGTAAAACAATTCATATCGGATATAAAACAAAAAGTATTAGGCCAAGAGCTTATAAAAGGACTTTCTGCCGGGGAAACTGTAATAAAACTCATATACGATGAAACTATAGAAATCCTTGGTGGGGAACAACCACCTACTTTGGCAAAACCAGAAAAACCACCTGCAATAATAATGCTTGTCGGTCTTCAAGGTACAGGTAAAACTACTACAGCCGGAAAACTTGCTAAATACCTAAAATCAAAAGGTTACAAAGTAGGAGTAGCCTCAACAGACGTAAGAAGACCTGCCGCTGCAAAACAGCTATGTACGTTAGCTCAATCGATAGACATACCTTGTTTTGTAGACGAACAAGAGAAAGACGCTTTAAAACTTACAGAAAAAGTTATAGAAGATGCAAAAAAACAAGGATTTTCATACATCATTTTGGATACAGCCGGAAGATTACACATAGACCAAGAATTAATGGAAGAACTCAAAAAAATAAAAGAAAAAGTCAATCCGGCTGAAGTCCTTTACGTTGCAGATGCTATGCAAGGTCAAGATGCTATCACAACAGCTGAAGAGTTCCATAAAACAGTTGGATTAACAGGTGTTATACTTACAAAACTCGACGGTGATGCAAAAGGTGGAATCGCTTTATCTGTAAGAAAAGTTTTAGGTGTACCAATTAAATTCATAGGAACAGGAGAAAAAATAGAAAATTTAGAGCCTTTCTATCCCGATAGAATAGCCCAAAGAATACTTGGTCTTGGAGATATTCAAACCTTAATAGAAAAGATGCAAGCAGCCATCGACGAAGATAAAGCAAAACAGATGGCTGAAAAAGTAATGAACGCAGAGTTTACATTGGAAGATTTAAGAGAACAAATAAGAATGATAAGAAACTTAGGACCAATGGAACAGATACTCAAAATGATACCTGGAGTAGGTAGTAAAATAAAAGATTTAAAAGTAGATGAGAAAAAATTCATTCAAATAGAAGCCATAATAAACTCAATGACCCCTGAAGAAAGAAGAAAACCCCATATAATAAACGGAAGTAGAAAAAGAAGAATAGCAAAAGGAAGTGGAACAACAATCTTAGATGTTAACAGAGTTTTAAAACAGTACGAAGAGATGAAAAAAATGATGAAGAAAATGAAAAAAATGTCAAAAGGTGGTGGATTTCCTTTTAAACTACCTTTTTAAAATTACAACTTAAAAAACAACCTCCACACTTTGGCTTTTTTGTACATAACTCTTTACAATATTTTACTATTAAAGCGTGGAACTCTTTGTATATGTCTATATCTTTAGGAATACTTTCTGTTATGAAACTTTGTAGTTCATCGTATGAAATTTTTTCTTTTATAAAACCCATTCTATAAAACAACCTTTTAGTATAACTATCTGTGACAAAATAAGGCTTATCTAAAGCGTAAAGTAAAATAGAGTCAGCAGTTTCTTTCCCTATTCCTTTAACAGCCAACAAATCTTCTCTTTCTATATTTTCTTTACTCAAAAATAATTTTGACAACTCTTTTAAAGTCTTTGCTTTTTGATTGTAAAATCCGGAAGGTTTGATTAAATTTTTAAGCACTTCCAAATCTATGTCAACTAAACATTCAAAGTTTAAACAGTTAGCAGATATCAAATTTTCTAAAGATTTCTCAACATTGCTCCATGAAGTGTTTTGAGTTAAAACAGCCCCTACCGAAACTTCAACTATCCTATTTTGTCCTTCATGGACCGGCCACCAATTTTGATAACCATAATACTTTAAAAGTTCCTTATAAACTTGAAAAATCAGCATCATCAATAAAATTATATATGATATAATTTTTTTATGTCTATAGAAAAAAATCCTCATGATTGGGTTTTTAAAAATGTGTTTAGTAAATTTGATAATGTAAGTTCCTTTTTAAGTATTTTCCTTCCGGATTTATATAAATTGATAGTTCCTAAATCTATGAAAATCTTAAATCCTAAGAAACAAACTAAAGAGTACAGGAAGTATTTTTTAGATGTTGGTGTTGAATGTAAAATAAAAACAAAAAACCATTCACATAAAAAAGCTCACTTGTGGTTAAAAAAGATTTAAAGAAGGTGGAGGAGGTTTTAAAAAAGATAGGAGGTGAAGAAAAAATGATGACTTTAACAGAAAAGTGGAAGATGGAAGGTTTAAAACAAGGTTACGAAGAAGGATTACAGCAAGGATTACAAGAAGGATTGCTTAAAGGAAAAATATTAGATGCTCAAGAACTTCTTATTGAGACACTTGAAGAGAAGTTTGGTAAAGTGGATAAAGAGTTGGAAAATAAGGTAAAATCTATTGAGGATTTAACTATTTTAAGAACTCTTATCAAAAAAGCTATGAAATACGAATCATTAGATGAAATTCTAAAAAACATTTAAAATGGAGGTTTTTTATGGCTGGACATAGTAGATGGCACAACATTAAAAACAAAAAAGCAAAAGCGGACGCTATAAAAGGAAAAATGTTTACAAAAGTAATCAAAGAAATAACTGTAGCTGCAAGGCTTGGTGGAGGAGATCCGGAAGCGAACCCAAGACTCAGAATGGCAATAGAAAAAGCAAGAGAAGTTAACATGCCTTCTGAAAATATAGAAAGAGCTATAAAGAGAGGAACGGGAGAGTTAGAAGGTGTTAATTACGAAGAAGTAAAGTATGAAGGATACGGTCCTGAAGGAGTTGCAATAATAGTAGAAGCTACAACGGATAACAGAAATAGAACAACAGCAGAAATAAGACATATATTCTCTAAATACGGAGGAAATCTTGGTTCGTCCGGATGTGTTTCATTTTTATTTGAAGACAAAGGTGTAATTAGCGTAGAAAAGTCAAAATACAGTGAAGAAGAAATCTTAGAAAAAGCGTTAGAAGCCGGAGCAGAGGACGTTTTAACAGAAGACCAAGATTATTACGAAATTAGAACATCAGTTCAAGACTTTTACAAAGTAAAAGAAAACCTTGAAAAAATGGGAGTAGAAATAGCCAAAGCAGAGCTTACAAAAATACCAACAACAACAGTTAAAATAACAAACCAAGAAACAGCAACGAAACTTATGAAACTTTTAGATGCACTAGAAGACAACGACGATGTTCAAAAAGTGTATGCAAACTTTGATATTCCGGAAGAGATATTAGAAAAGATAGAAGGATAAGTTTGAAAGTATTAGCAATAGACCCTTCATCTTCAAAAACCGGATATGTTATAGCAGACATATCTGAAGATAAAATAAATTTAATCGAATACGCCAGCATACCTTTAAAAAACAAAAAAAACCCTCTTGAAATTTTATATAAAAAGTTCGAAGAAAAGATAAAACAGTTTGATGTAAAAGCTGTTGTGTTAGAAACACCGTTTTACAGTATTAACGCCCAAACTCTTATAAAGTTAGGAGAGGTTAGGGGAGTTATACTCCTTCTCTCTCAAATTTACAATCTTAAAGTGTTTGAGTATACTCCAGCGGAAGTAAAAATATCTGTAACTGGATATGGAAGAGCATCCAAAGAAGAGGTATTACAGATGGTTAATAGAATTTTTAATACAACCATTGAAGATGTTGATATAGCGGACGCTTTGGCAATACTTTACTGTCATACTTTACAGAGGATGGAAAGATGAACAAATACATTTGCACGATTTTATTTACAGTAAGTCTTTCTTTTGCCCAAACATGTGATGGAATGTTTGCAATCTACGATAGCTGTTATGATGCCAACAACTGTGATGAAAGTTATAACGCAGTGTACGAGCTTTCATCTTCAGCCGGATTATCAAAGCCAACATCAGAAAAAATGTCAAAAGGTGGTGGATTTC
>NZ_DAIDMN010000036.1 GCF_027448985.1 Sulfurihydrogenibium sp. | reverse complement strand
TTGAGAAACGTTCGGTTGGGGTAGGTCAAGAGCTTCCCATATGTGTTTTACGCATTTTTTACCACTTGCCTCAACTAATAGGACTAGCGTTAGGTTTAAAACCAAAAGAACTGGGTCTTCATAAACACGTAATATCAACAAAATCAATAATAGAAAAAGTAGCTTAAATCACTAAGGCAGGTTTAGACCTGCCTTGTTGCATTTATAAGAATATATCTATATAATATATTCTAATATTTTAAAAGGTAGTAAAAAGGTGTATCATGCTAAAAGAAGAAGTTGTAGAAAATACAAAATGGCAAGATGAACAGTTTTTAGAAGACACAGCAGAGCTTTTAAAAGCTTTAGCTCATCCGGCAAGATTAAAAATAATAGGATATCTGGCAAGTGGTAAAAAATGCGTAAAACACATATGGGAAGCTCTTGACCTACCCCAACCGAACGTTTCTCAACACCTTTCTATATTGAGAAATAGAGGAATTCTCGGATATAAGCGAGAAGGTTCAATTGTATGTTATTATATTAAAGATAAAAGAGTTTTAGATTTGTATAGAAATTTAATTCAGGAGGATTGATATGGCAGGAAAAGTAATAGCGGTTAACGAATCTAACTTTGACCAGGAAGTTTTGAATTCAGATGTTCCTGTGTTAGTAGACTTTTGGGCACCTTGGTGTGGACCTTGTAGGCTTATAGCTCCAATAGTTGAAGAGATAGCTGAAGAGATGGCAGGAAGAGCAAAGGTTGTAAAAGTAAATACAGATGAAAATCCAAACCTTGCTATGAAATACGGAATAAGAGCTATCCCTACAATAATGGTATTTAAAAACGGAAGAGTTGTTGATACAAGAGTAGGTGTTCAACCTAAGGAAGTTTTAAAGGCTCTCTTAGCATAAAGGGATTTAATGGTAGAAATCCATCCAACAGCGATAGTTAGTAAAAAAGCGAAACTTGGGACCAATGTAAAAGTTGGTCCTTTTTCTATTATAGAAGATGAAGTAGAAATTGGAGATAACACCGTTATTTACTCTGGTGTAAAAATAAAAAACTACACAAAGATAGGTTCAAACTGTCAGATATACGAAGGAACGGTAATAGGAAACATACCTCAGCACCTTGGATTTAAAGGTGAGATTAGTTATGTTGAAATTGGAAATAACACGGTATTAAGAGAGTACTGTACGGTTCATAGAGGAACATCTTTTGACGATGGTGTAACAAAAATAGGTGATAACTGCTATCTTATGGCTTACGTTCACATAGCCCATGACTGTAAAGTTGGTCATGATACAATTTTAGCAAACTGTGTTACGCTGGCAGGACATGTAAAAATAGGAAATTATGTATTTATTGGTGGACTTACTCCTATACATCAGTTTTGTAGGATAGGTGATTACGCCATGGTGGGTGGTGCTTCCGCCGTTGACAAAGATGTACCTCCTTACACAAGAGCCTCAAAAAACCATGTTTTACTTTATGGTTTGAACCTTGTGGGTTTAAAAAGAAGAGGTTTTACATCGGACCAGATTAAGCTTATAAAAGAAGCGTACAGAATTTTATTTAGAACTTCTCCAACAATATCGGAAGGAATAAAAGAAGTAGAGGAAAAATTACCTATAACACCTGAAATAAAAAATCTTTTGGACTTTGTAAAAACTACAAAAAGAGGCATTGCTCCGGATGCTTCTAAAAGGAAATTAATCCTTTCAGAAGAAGAGTAATGAAAATAGGGCTAATAGCCGGATGGGGAGAACTTCCTTTAACATTTGCAAAAAATGTAAATCAAGACCTTGTAATAGTAGCGATAAAATCTTCAGCGGACAAAGAAATTGAAAAATACGGAAAAACATACTGGTTTTCCTTTACAGAAGCCCAAAAAATAATAGATACACTTAAAAAAGAAGGTGTAAATAAGCTTGTGATGCTTGGGAGAATAGACCATAAATCGATTCTTTTCCATTTTTACAAGTTTGACGAAAGAGCAAAAAAGTTTTTAACTTCCTTAAAAGATAGAAGGGCAAAATCGATACTTCACTCCATAATAGAAGAACTTGAAAAAGAAGGATTTGAATTTATAGACCCAACTCCTTACCTATCTTCTTTATTAGTAGAAGAAGGATTTTTGGTAAATCCTATCGAAGACCAAAACCTTAAAAAAGACATCCAGTTTGGAATGAAGTTAGCAAAGGAAGTGGCAGAACTTGATATAGGTCAAACTGTTGTTGTAAAGGACGGTGTAGTTATAGCTGTAGAAGGTATAGAAGGAACTGATAAATGTATTTTAAGAGCCGGAGAACTTGCAGGAGAAGGAACTATAGTATGTAAAGCTGCCAGAAAAAATCAAGATATGAGGTATGACGTACCAGTAATAGGAACATTGACGTTGGAATCTATGAAAAAAGCAAAAGCAAAGGTATTGGCGGTAGAATCCGGAAAAACCTATCTCTTGGAAAGAGAAAAGTTTATAAAAAAAGCCAAAGATTATGGAATATCAGTTGTAGGAGTTAAGCTTTGAATGAGATTATTCAACAGATACAGTTTACAGGTAGAGTTTTACACGAGCTTAGACTCGTATCTTCCCACGGTGGAAATCTAAGTGTAAGAGATGGAGATTACATATACATAACAAAAACCGGAAGGATGGCAGGATTTTTAACAGAAGAAGATATAATTAAGCTTCCTTTGTTTAAAGAAACACAGCAAGACAAAGAAGCATCGATAGAACTTATAGTCCACAGAAAGATATACCAAAAAAATCCAAACATTTCAGCGATAGTCCATGCCCACCCAATTACAGCAACTACATTAGCCTACTTTTTAGAAGAGTTTGAGCCTATAGACATAGAAGGTCAGCTTTTTATAAAAAAAGTGCCTATCTGTGTTGTAGAAAAACCTTCAGCATCCTTGGAATTGGCAGAATGTTTAGCAGATATATTCAGTAAAGGGTACGTTGTATCGGTTGTAAGGTCCCATGGAAGTTTTGCGGTTGGAAGAACTTTAAACGAAGCGTTAAAATACACATCTACCTTAGAAAACTCTGCGGAGATTTATTATAAATGGAAGACCCTAAATACATAGAAATAGCTAATTTATATGTAAATATAGTAGGAAAATCTATTATAAATCTCTCTCAGAACGAATCTGATATTTTGGAAAGTTTTATAAAAGATTACGGCTATGAAAAAACCAAAGAGATACTGACTCTCTTTCACGAAAGATACGAAAAAGAAAAGCCAAAAAAGCCTATTTCTCTGTTAGTAAAGTTAGCACAACAGATAACCGATAATGAAAAGGATTTAAGTAATAAGGAAAAAAGTCTTCAACCAGAAGAACCGGTTTCTACATTCCCAACAGAGGATGATGTAAATGTAATAGTCAGAAAGTACAACTTGAATCCAGATAAAAATATTTTAAATATTCTTGATGAAAGCCTTAAAAACTTTTATTTATCTGAACTGATATTTTTAAAAATATGGAAAAACTTGACAAAAGAAGAAAAAAAACTCTATACGAAAAAGGCTTTGTCTTTTGTAAAAACTTTAAATATATCAGATAAACAAAAACAGAAAGAAGCTTTAAAATACAGAATAAAGTATCTCATCAAGAAAGATTTCAACATTCTTTTTTAATCTTTGCATTTCTTCGAAAAAGCCATTATACTTATACATTGGGGTGGTTTTATGATTGAAAAAATTATCAAAAGAGATGGAAGAATAGTCGATTTTGATATTCAAAAAATAGAAAACGCTATATGGAAAGCAATGCAAGCTGTAGGAGAAAGAGATAAACAACTTTCAGAAAATCTTGCAAAAAAGGTTGTAGAAAAACTTGAAAATCTCATTCCCAAAGAACATATACCAACAGTAGAGCAGGTTCAAGACATTGTTGAAGAAGTATTGATAGAAGCCGGTCTTTCAAAGGTCGCAAAAGCTTACATTCTCTACAGACAAAAAAGAGCAGAAATAAGAAAAGAAAAGATGCAGATTTTGAATAAAAACTACATAGATGAGGTAGATAAAGCTTTTGATATAAACGCATTAAGAGTCCTTGCTGCAAGGTACTTAAATAAAGACGAATCCGGGAAAGTAATAGAAAGTCCAAAACAGTTATTTGAGAGAGTTGCTATCCACGTTACTCTTCCTTCCATCCTTTACGATGAAAAAGTTTTTCAAAAGGGCTCTCCTCTTCAAAAAGTAAAGAAGATAAACTTACAGAACTTTGTAGGAAAAGCTAAAATAGGAAAGTATTTTCTAAATATATACCATTTAGAAGGACTGGGGAGACTCTATAAAAGGTTTAATCTTCAAAAACTTATGAAGAAAAACTTTTATGAAGTACTTCAGATGCTAATTGACGATGAGTTTAAAGATTATGAAAAAGAAGTCCAAGAGTATTACAACATTATGGTTAGTCGTAAATTTATGCCAAACACTCCGGCTCTTGTTAACTTTGGAAATCCTCTCGGAATGGGAATGGCATGTTTTGTTTTAGGAATGGAAGACTCCCTTGTATCAATTATGGAAACGTTGAAAAATGCTGCAATAATATTTCAAGCTGGTGGAGGATGTGGTTATAACTTCTCACCACTGAGACCGGAAGGGGATTTTGTCAGGTCTACCCATGGTGTAAGTTCCGGACCGATTGCTTTTATGACACTCTTTGATAAAATGACAGACGTTATAAAACAAGGTGGTGTTAGACGTGGCGCTAATATGGGTATTCTAAACAGTGACCATCCGGATATAGAAAAATTTATAATCGCTAAAAAAGGAAACAGACAGCTTACAAACTTCAACATATCAGTTTTTTTAAAAGAAGATTTTTGGCAGTACTATCAAGAAAACAAACCATACCCCCTTATAAACCCAAGAAATAAACAGATTGTAAAATACATAAATCCAAAAAACTTCTTTGATACGATTGTTTATCAAGGATGGGAATCTGCTGAACCAGGACTACTATTTGATGACAATATAAACAGATATAACCCTTTTTTAGAAACTCTTGGGAAAATAGAGGCTACAAACCCATGTGGTGAAGTACTGCTTTATCCAAACGAATCTTGTGATTTAGGTTCTATAAACCTATGGGCTTTTGTTGAAGAAGAGTACGATGGAGAAAAAAGAAACGTTAGATTGAATTGGAATGAGTTAGAAAAAACAGTAAAAACTGCCGTTAGATTTTTAGATAACATTTTAGACATAAACAAATACCCTCTTAAAAAGATAGAAGAAACCACATTAAAAACGAGAAAAATAGGTCTTGGTGTAATGGGTCTTGCAGATCTTCTTTTTGAGTTTGAAATACCTTACGACAGTGAGGAAGGTATAAAATTTATGGAAAAAGTGATGGAATTCATAAATTACCATTCAAAGAAAGAATCCGTAGAAATAGCTAAGAAGAGAGGTTCTTTTCCATACTTTAACAAAAGTTTTTACAAAGATGGAAAACTACCTTTTAAAGGGTTTTATGAAAAAGAATCATGGCATTTTGATTGGCAAGCATTGGCTGATGAAATAAAAGGATACGGTCTTAGAAATGCTTACACGACTGTAATAGCACCTACCGGTTCGATAAGTATGATAGCCGGATGTTCAGCAGGAATAGAGCCTGTTTACAGCCTCATATACGAGAAAAAGGTAAGTATAGGTTCTTTTTATTACGTGAATCCGGTTTTTGAAAAATTTATGGAAAGGGAAGGTATATTTGATGATAATCTTATAAAGGATGTTGTAAAGAATAACGGAAGTATTCAAAACATACATTACATTCCTCAAAAGTATAAAAATTTCTTTAAAACTGCAAGAGATATATCCGGAAAAGACCATATAAAAGCACTGGCAGCATTTCAAAAGTGGGTAGATTCTTCAGTTTCAAAAACGATAAACTTTCCTGAAAATGCTACAATAGAAGAGATGAAAGAAAGTTATCTCTTAGCTCATCAACTTGGATGTAAAGGTTTGACAGTATACAGAGAAAAGTCCATTCCGGCTGTTTACACTGTTCCCACAGAAGAAAAAGAGGAAAAAAAATTTATTACATCTTTAAAAGATGAAAAAGCTAAAGGACCTTCCATTTACAAAGAGATAACACCATCACCAGAAATAGTAGAGGATTACCCTACATCTACCGAAAGGTGTCCACAATGTGGAACACCATTGATTGTGAAAGAAGGATGTAAAACCTGTCCTAACTGTGGATGGAGTGCATGTAGCTTATGATTTACCTATTTACTGGAAACGGAAAAGGAAAAACAACAGCTGCCATAGGTACATCACTAAGAGCGTTAGGAAATGGAGAAAAAGTATTGTTTGTTATGTTTATGAAAGATAAAACAATCACTTCCGAAACGAAAGTACTTGAAAAATTGGAAAACATAACGATAAAAAGTTTTGGAAGAAGAGGTTTTTATCTGCCAAAGGAAGAGTTAGAAAAAAATCCAGATTTAAAAAAATACGGTGTAAGACCTATTGAAGAGATTGATGTAAAGCTTGCTTATGAGGGGCTCTCTTTTATAAAGGGGAATATAAAAAATTATGATTTGATTGTTTTAGATGAAATTTGTGTGGCAATACACTTTGGACTTGTTAAAAAGGAAGATTTAATAAATCTTTTAAAAGAATATCCGGATAAAGATTTTATCCTAACTGGTAGAAACTGTCCCCAAGATTTAATAGATACAGCAGACTTAGTTACAGAGATGAAAGAGGTAAAACATCCTTATCAAAAGGGCATAAAGGCAAAAAAAGGACTTGATTACTAAAATCTAAGGATTTTGTAAAATAGAAGTATAAATATCAATCCGGAGAAAAAAAGTAAAAACTTTGACATATCGTTGTGGTTTGATAAGGAAAAAAGTGCAGATGCAATCAAAGAGCTTCCAAACAAAATAGATAAAACTATTTTAAAAACTTGATTTTTATAAAAAAATTGAAGCTCTTCTAAATCTTTAAATAAAATCCGGAATGTAAGTCTCTCTATATTCAGTAGTTTTATTAACCTATTTAGTTTAAATGCAAGATTGTAGTAAAAGTCTACGATTCTTCCAACTTCATCAAACTTCTCTTTTGCGTAATCTACCGCGGATTTTGTTAAAAATTTGGATAACCTTTCTGTAGGGTTAAAAGACGGGTCTAAATTTCTTATAACCCCATCTAAGCCTATCGCCGACTTTCCAAGATAAGCCAACGATGTTGGAAGTTTTAAATTACACTCTCTTACAAGCTCTATGATTTCTAAAACCATCTCTTTTAGATTTATGTTTGAAAGTGTTTTGTTGTAGTATTTATCTATGAAAATTTCAACAAAACTTTGAAGTTTATCTAAGTCCGTTTTAGGAGTAATCATTTCCATACCTTCGTAAAAGTTCATTGCAAGCTCTACATTCTTATTTATCACAGCAAATATATGTTCGTATAAAAGTTTTCTTTTTTCTCCGGATATAACGCCAACCATTCCGTAATCTAATAAAACAACCGTTCCATCTGACTTTATTAGAAAATTCCCCGGATGAGGGTCAGCATGGTAAAACCCATCTTTGAAAACCATTTTATAGTAAGCATCTGTTATGGTTTGTGCTATCTGCTTTTTATCTAAGTTAAGTTTATCCACTTCTGATAGTTTGTACCCATCTATGAATTCAAGTGTAAGTATGTCTTTTGTTGAATACTTTTCATAGTATTTTGGTATGTAGAATTTTTTATCGTAGTTTTCAAACATTTTTCTGAAGTTCCTGATGTTTGATGCTTCTATGTCAAAGTCTGCTTCTCTCAACGTTGTGTACTTGTACTGGTGTATAACGGACTTTAAATCAAGGTCTTTTACAGTTTTTGAATGTTTTTCTAAAAAAGAAATTATTTTAAGAAATATTTCTGCATCTATCGATATGAGTTCTTCTAAATTTGGTCTTTTTACCTTTACAGCTACCTTTTCACCTGTTTTTAAAACACCGTAATAAACCTGTGCTATAGATGCAGAGCCAATAGGGTTTGGGTCTATGTATTCAAATATGTGTTCTAATGGTGCTTTTAGCTGGCTTTCTATGATTGTTCTTACATCTTCAAAAGGAATCGGTTTTACTTTATCTTGGAGTTTTATAAGCTCTACTATCATAGATTGTGGAATTATGTCTGGTCTTATACTCAGTATCTGACCGAGTTTTATAAAAGAGGGTCCTAAGTATTCAAGGGTTTGTCTTACTTTTTGTGGTTTTAAGTTAGGGTCAACTTCAAGACCAAACAAAACTTTAAAGTATTCATAAACGTTGTATATACCAAGTTTTGAAAGTTGTAATGTAATCTCTTTAAATCTGCTGTACAGCTTTAATTTTTTATAAAACACCTTGCTCCTGTAAAAGTTCTTTCATTTGGTTTGCAATACTTCTTATTTCCCACTGGGCGTGGGGCTCTGTTCTTTTTAGTATAAAATCTTTTATCCAGTAGAGTGTTCCGGATACCACTATTGTAGTTCTTCTTCCGTTAGGCAGGAAAAACCTTGCATCTTCTCTTTTTATTTTATAGTGATGAACCAGTAAGTCGTAGATAAGTTGAGACATTTCATCGTGTATTTTTGCTATATCGGACGCTTTTAGATGTTTTTTCAGCTTTACTTTATTTACTCTTTCTTCAAGTACTTGAATACTATCTTTTACAGTTTGGCTGGGATTGGTTTGTGAGGTTTTTATGATGTTTAACATCTCATCAAAAACATCTTTTAGCTTTTCTATACTTTGTAATGTCAACGTTTCTTGGTTTTCTAAAATGGAAGGTGGTGTTATTACATAATTTTCTTCTTCTCTTACGTACCTTTGACTTCTTTGTGAAAAGTTTAAAGCTGTATGTCTAACAAGTTGATGGGTTAAGGTTCTGCTTACATTGTCTATAAAAAACACGGCGTAGCCGTCATACTCTTTTAAAAGTCCTATAAGACTGACGTTTTCTTTTTGTCCTAAAGGCTGGATAGGAATGTCAAACTCTGCTATCTTTTCAAACGCTTTTATGTACTGGTTTGGGTCTTTTTTTAAAAGGTCTTCAAGGTAATGTCTTAGGCTTACTCCAACCACATCCGGATATTCTGGATTGTAATGGCTTTTAAAATAGGTTGCAGCTATCTTTAAGGCGTTTAGTTCTCCTACTTTTTTGTAGGCAAAAGAGTGGGCAAACACTGAAAAGTGTTTGTAGTTACCAAGTTTGGATAAAAACTCTGCTCTTGTTTGTTTGTCAACTACTCTTGGGTCGTTTAAAAGAGATTGTAAATCTCCTGCATTATAACACACTCTTGCTCCAAGAGCGGTAAAAGGAATAGACATCTTAAAATCTTCAAGTGTAAAAAAATCTGTAATGTTCAATCTCTACTCCTGATTTTTTTATAAAATTTTAGCATAAAGAATTTTATTTAAGTTTAGTTCCTGTGGATATGTCGGTAATAGGTAGTATAACGCTAATCACTATAAGAGCTATAATAAAACCTATAAAAAGCATCATTAACGGCTCTATCAAACTAACCCATCTATTTATAATTTTTTCTGTAAGGTCTTGGTAAACTTGGGATACTGTGTTTAACATCTCTTGAAGTTCTCCACTTGTTTCTCCGGTTTCTATCAAGTTGACAAACAGTGGCGGAAGTATTTTGACTTCTTTTAAGGTTTTTGTTAACGAAAATCCTTTACCTATTTTATCCGGAATATCCTTTAGATTTTCTTTTAAAAATTCGTTGGATAAGCTGTTTATAGCCATACTGACAGCCTGTTGTATCTGTGTGTTTGTTGATAAGGTCATAGCTAAAATTTTTGCAAATCTTGAAAGGTTAAAGTAGAGAATAATTTTTCCTACAACAGGTATTGAAAGTAAAAATTTGTCGTAGTAAATCTTTTTTATCAATTTATTTCTTAAGATAAATGCCAAGACAAGTAAAGGGGATAGGTAAAATAAGACTGTTAAAAATTTTGAAAAGTAAACCATCATCTTTGTTATCAGTGGTGGTTCTTTTCCAAAGTTTTCCAAAACGGACACTATTTTTGGTACAACAAACTTTGTAGCTACAAATACAGATACTACACTAAAACCTATTATTATGGAAGGATAGACTAAAGATGATACTATTTTACTTTTTATTTGTGAGATTTTAAACATATTTTATAAAAAAAGCAGATATCTACTATCAGGATAAACAGATGGTAAAAAAATCCGATGTTGATTTATACTTGTATCCGTTAACTCAGGGATTAGTTTTGATTTGTCAAAGTAAAAAATCTGAATTTTTACATAAAACTTTTGGAGGATTTGAGATTAGGTTTGATGACTTTAAATGTTCTCCTGATTTTGAGAGTATTTCCGGAAACATCCAAATAAAAGATGGTGTATTCGGTAAACTAAAACTAAAAAACTTTATGGCACAGGGAAGAAGTATAGACTATTTAGAATTTAATTTTAAAGGGAAAACTTTTGAGTTTAAAGGTAGTTTTCAAGGGATAGACCTATCAGGAAATGGGATTGTGTCTTACGATGAAAAAAATCCTTTAAACTCAAAGATTAACGGCACTGCTTCCGTTGTAGGATTTAACTTTACAGTGTCCGGAACGATTACGGATTTGAAGTTTAATATGCAATGATACTGATAGTTGTGTTAATGGCATTTTTAACTTTGTCTTCTTACGTACTACAAGCTTACCAAGATGCAATATCAACCTACAAGTACACGTTATCGGTGTACAACAAACAACAAGCGTACTATATAACCCAATCGGCTTTTGAGATTGCAAAAACCATATTAGACAAAGATGACCCTTCAACTGATACATTAAACGATACATGGGCTTTACCTTTTGACTTTGAAAAAGAAGGAGTAAAAGTAAAAATTACAATCTACGATGAAAACAGATTTATAAACTTAAACAACACGAAAGAATCCGGATATAGGAAAATATACGAAAATCTATTTAAGAATTTAAACATAAACGTAAACTTTTTAAACAGGATTTACGTATGGACAGGCTCCCAAGAAGGAAGTATCCCTGTTGATTATCCAGTTAAAAAAAGACCTTTTGACAGTCTTTATGAACTTAAACTACTTGGCTTTTCAGACGATGACCTTTACGGAAAGCTGATAGGTAATAAGTTCTATCCGGGACTTTTATCTGTTTCAACCATTTTTACAGATGGAAAGATAAACGTAAACACAGCATCCATAGAAGTTTTAAAAGCATTAAATCCAAAAATAGATGATACTTTAGCATCAAAGATAGTTGAGTACCGTAAAAAAAATTATTTTAAATCTATCAACGACTTGGTTTTGGTAGAAGGTTTTACCTTTGATATGCTATACTCAGTATCTCCTTATATAGATGTAAAATCAACTGTATTTCACATAAAGATAGAAAGTACGGTAGGAGATACAACTTTACAAGCAGATTTTATATACGATAGAAATCAAAGAAAAGTTATATACAAAGAAATCATTTAGCTACATTCCCGGAAGTCTTGGAATTTTACCAAGTTTTGAAAGTTTGTAGTACACTCCCCAGCATTTTTTCATCCAGTGTCCTACTATTGGCAAAGGTATAAGCATAGCTCTTTTATCATCTCT
Organism: Sulfurihydrogenibium sp.; assembly: GCF_027448985.1. GTDB lineage: Bacteria > Aquificota > Aquificia > Aquificales > Hydrogenothermaceae > Sulfurihydrogenibium. The sequence goes on along the minus strand of NZ_DAIDMN010000036.1, from coordinate 1,815 downwards.
GTAAGCAAGTCCACCACCGTTTCCCATATCCATAAGACAAAGAATGTTTATGTGGTCTATGTAAGTTTTTGGATTTCCTTTTTCCAGTCCTTCCTTTAGGGCTATGTTGTAAGCTGTGTTTCTTGCCATCACTTCTGCGAGATGTCCCTGTTTTGCCTTCCATTCCGGACCTTCCAAAGCACAGCTATCTCCCACAGCGTAAACATTTTCAACATCTTTTACTTGGTTTGTAGGTTCTACTATTACAAATCCAGCTTCCGTTTGAGGAAGATTTCCGGATTTTATAGCTGGATGACCATCTCCTGCTGCTATAAAACAGGTTAAATCTGACTCAATCTTAGTTCCGTCTTCTAAAACAACACCATCAGGAGTAAACTCTGTAATCTTTTTACCTGTGTAGGATTTTATGTTTAACTTTTTAAACATCATATCCATCATTTTCAGAGCGTTTTCCCCAAGTCTCTCACCAGGTTTTGGCATCGGAGCAAAAAATGTAAGTTCAAAGTTATCACGGATTTTTAACTTTCTAAGGTAGTAATCTACGTTAAACAAAAGTTCAAATACAGGTCCACCTCTAACTGCCTCTTTGGCTTTTGGATTTCCACCAAAACCAAAGGCAAGTTTTCCCTTGCCTTTTTTTATCAACTCATCAAGTTTTTCCGAGTACTTTAATGTTTCTTCAGGATTGGCACATATTGAATATGTATACTCTATTCCTTTATGCTTTAATTTTGATTGTCCTAATGCTACTACTAAATAATCAAAATCATCTCTTCTTCCGGATTTTTCTAAAGTAAAACTATCATCATCAACTTTTAAAACTTTATCCTGTGTAAACTTAAATCCGTGAGCGGATGCCAAATCTTTAATAGGAATAATTACATCTTCAAAGTTCTTTTCTTTCGTTGGAATCCATATAGATATAGGATATATATAAAAATAATCTCTATCAGAGATAAGTTCTACATCAAAGTTATACTTTCTTAAAAAAATCGCACTCTCTATTCCGGCAATACCCCCACCTAAAACAACAATCTTTTTCATGTTTTATACCTCCTTAATCGTGGTGATGCTTACCGTGATGATGGTGATGTTGAGGTATCAACATAAAGTTTGCAGGAGTTATTTCCTTTAACTTTCCTTCTTTATACTCTTGCAAAACCGTTTCAAAAGGTTTATTTTTTGACTGTGTAAAGTATGCTTTTAAACCAATTTCTGTTAACAATTTATAAGCTCCACCACCTATATGGTTTGTGATTACTATTTTGGCTCCTTTACTTGATATTAGATTTACCGCTTCTCTACCGCTTAACTCTTTGTTTTCTACAATCTCATAACTATCAGTTTCAAGGTCGTATATAAGAAAAAACTTTGATTTCCCAAAAGCTGATGATAAAAGATATTTATCTTTAGATGGTTTGACAGGCATTGCTACTTTCATGTTTTCCTCCTATTTTTTCATAAATTGATTATAACATAAAGTACATACATATTACATGATTTGGTTAGTATTTACTAACTTATAACTTTTTAAAACCCCCCTTTTTTCCAAAGGGGGGGAGTAGAGGTTGCTGGGAGGTGTGGTATGAAACCTATGGACTGGCTAAGTCATAGGTTCACTTGTAGTTTTCTATAAATTTATCAATTTCTTCATCTAATACGTATACATTTTTGTAGCCCAACGCTTCTAAATATCCCATTACCCTGTTAGCAAACTTTACTTTACCTCTTTAATATTCTTAACTCTAATTTCCAATTTAAATAATTTTAAAACAAACCAAGACAAGTAGCAAAACTTAAAGCTAAAATGAAGAA
>NZ_DAIDMN010000035.1 GCF_027448985.1 Sulfurihydrogenibium sp. | reverse complement strand
CAGTGGTAGTTTTACTTTATGATACCACTGGAGGTTTTTTATTTCATCTTTTTTTCGAATTGGAAATTAGGGTTTTTATATCTATAATAGAATATTAAATTATTATCATATCTTAGGTAAGGGAATGAACGATATTTTGTTTTATAGCGTACAACTTTATATTGATAGTCTAAATCAACTTTCTTATGTTGAAGATGAGGATGTTTTAAACCATATGGAAGATTATGCTGAAAAATCCGGATTTCCCATTGTAAACAGGTCAGTAGGAAGGTTTTTGTATTTAATAACAAAACTAAAAAATCCGAAGTTGATTGTAGAAATAGGCTCTGGATATGGTTATTCTGCTTATTGGTTTGCAAAGGCTATTGATAGTGGTAAGGTTGTCCTTACTGACTATAAACCGGAAAACCTTGAAAAGGCAAAAGAATATTTAGGTAAATCCGGATTGTTGGAAAAGGTAGAGTTTAGAGTTGGAAACGGTGTTGAGATAGCCAAAGAGTATAAAGATGTTGATATATTCTTTTTTGACCATGAAAAATCTAAGTATTTAGATACAGTTTTACAGTTAAAAACCAACCTTAAATCCGGAGGACTTATAATAGCGGATAACACCCTTTGGCATGGAAAAGTTTTACAAGAAAATCCGGATAACCAAACAAAGAAAATCAAAGAGTTTAACGAATATATGTTTTCAAGTAAGGAGTTTTTCACAACTTTAATTCCTTTAAGAGATGGAGTGTTGATAGCATTAAAACTTTAAACTGTCCATAATGGAACAATAAATGTCCCAAAAGGAACTTTAACTTTAAACTTTTAGCATATTTACAACTTCCTAAATTGGCATAAATTTTGATTGTATTATTTAGCTCCTGCTGCTAAACCTTTTTCACCTACCTCCTCCAAAATTTAGGGAGTTAGTTCATCTAACTCCCTTTTTTTATGTTAAAATATATAAAAATTTGTGTTGGAGGCATATATTTGATTAAAGAAAGGCTTTTTACTCCGGGACCTGTTCCACTTCCACCTCAAGTTATAAAAGCACTGGGACAGCAGATAATCCACCATAGAACACCTGAGTTTACAAACATATTTTTACAAACCAGAGAAAAACTTCAAAAACTTTTAAATACAAACAGAGATGTTTTAATGTTTGCCTCTTCCGGTACAGGAGCTATGGAAGCCTCCATTGTAAACTTTTTTAACGAAGGGGATAAAGTCCTTGTCATAAATGCAGGAAAATTTGGTGAAAGATGGAGAGACCTTGGAAACACATTTGGCCTTGATGTGATAGATTATCAAATTGAGTGGGGAAAAACTTACGATAAAGAAAAAATAAACGAGATAGTAGAAAAGAATCCGGATATAAAAGGTATTTTGGTCCAACATTCAGAAACTTCTACCACTACTCTCCATGACCTTTCCTTTTTAGCCAAAATCTCAAACTCTCTGGAAGACTGTCTTTTGGTAGTTGATGGTATTACTTCCGTTGGAGTTTATAAAGTTTATCCGGAAGAAATAGGAATTGACATACTTATAACAGGAAGCCAAAAAGCTTTAATGCTTCCCCCTGGGTTATCTATTTTGTATTACAGTGAAAAAGCAGAAAAAAGACTTGAAAAAAGTAAACTTCCTAAATACTACTTTTCTGTAAAAGCAGAAAGTAAAAAGCAAGCAAAAGGTCAAACAGCGTACACTCCAGCTATAAACCTCATAATAGCGTTAAATGAAAGTCTTCAGCTTATTTTGGATGAAGGACTTGAAAACTTAGAAAAAAGGCATTTTATCCTTGGGGAAATGATAAGACAAGCCATGAAAGAACTAGGACTTAAACTACTATCTGAAAGTCCTTCAAATTCTGCAACGGGTGTTTTTACTCCAGAAGGTATAGACGCTGATAAATTTAGAAAAGACCTTCTTAAAATAGGTGTAAGAGTTGCCGGAGGACAGGACCATCTAAAAGGAAAAATAATAAGAATAGCCCATATGGGATACTTTGATTACCTTGATATGATTGAAGTGATTTCAGCTATAGAGATGGCACTTTATAAAAATGGTTATAAAGTAGAGCTTGGTAAAGGTGTAAAAAAAGCTCAAGAGATATACCTAAACAATAGTTAAGGAGCTGTAAACGGTGGTAAGAATTATTTTCGTAAGACATGCAGAAAGTTTATGGAACCCAATAGGAAGATACCAAGGAAGACTTGACCCAGAGTTAAGTGAAAGAGGTCACCGTCAGGCACAGCTTATAGGACAAGCACTAAAAAAGTATAACCCTACAGCTTTGTACTCAAGTCCTTTAAAAAGAACTTACCAAACAGCCCAGTACATAAGTAAAGAGTTAAACCTTCCTATAATAACAAATCAAGACATTATAGAGATAGACCACGGAGATTGGTCCGGATTACTTGTAGAAGAAGTGAAAGAAAAGTATCCGGATATGTTTAGACAGTGGATATACGAGCCTTATAAGGTTCAATTCCCAAATGGAGAGTCTTTAAAAGATGTTTTTGAAAGAGTTAAAAAATTTTTAAATCAGATGTTGTCTAAACACGAAGGAGAAACTATCATTGTTGTATCCCATACAGTCCCTATCAGGGCTTCCTTAACAGCCGGATTGAACCTTGATATGGATAAATTTTGGGCTTTTGGTTGCGATAACGCATCCTACTCTATTTTAGATTACGACCCTGTCAGACCTATACTTTACAAACTCAACAACACCTATTACCTTGGGCAAGAGTTTGTTCCGGCTTTAGATGCTCTTTGAGAGGAATAAATTGAAAATAGACCTTCCAAAGGGTGTAAGATGTTTTAATATCCAAGAAAGTTTTTTATTGGATTATATAGAAAAAAATATAGAAGAGAATTTTAAACTTTGGGGTTATGAAAAGCTGTATCTTCCAACGATTGAGTATTACGATGTCCATAGTCAAATTTTTAATCCGGAAGTTAGAAAAAATCTATTTAGATTGATAGATAGATACGATGGAGAAATACTAATACTAAGACCAGATTTCACAACTCAGATAGCAAGGTACGTTGCATCACTAAAAGAAAAGGAATTCCCAATTAGATACTACTACCTTGGAGATATTTTTAGATATACTATTCCAAAAGGAGATAAACTTTACGAAAAAAAACAGATAGGAATAGAACTTATAGGTGTTTCTCAAATTGAAGCAGATGCTGAAGTTATTGCTGTTGCGGTATCTTCATTAAAAAAGCTTGGTATAAATAACTTTCAAATTGATTTAAACAATGTAAAACTCTACCACGCACTAAAAAAAATCTTAAATCTTGAAGAAAGTTCATATGAAGAATTTTTAAAATACATAAAGAATAGAGAAATTTACAATTTAGAGAAGTTTGTAAACAACTTTATCACAGATAACATCCTCAAAGAATTTATAGTGTCAATACCTATGTTAAACGGAAATTATGAAAAATTATCTTCTGTTATGGAAAATTTAAAAAAATATCCTCAAATATACACTGTTTTTGAAGAACTTAACTTGATTTATACAATTTTAAAAGAGTATGACCTTCATCATCAAATATTTTTTGACCTTTCTGAGCCAAGAGAGTTTGATTACTATACAGGAATAGTTTTTGAGATTTTTATAAAAGATTATCCAAAACCGATAGGTTATGGTGGTAGATACGACACTCTTTTAAAGCAGTATAACGGAGATTACTCAGCTACCGGATTTGCTTTCGACACTTTATACATTTTTGATTATTTACAAAAACACACATCAATCAAAAGTTCAAAAGATTACTACATAATAGATACAACAGACGATAAAAAGTTGGCTTATCAGATTGCTAAAGTATTAAGAGAAAAAGGACTTTGTGTTGCAAGGGATATCGTAAAAAGACCTGCTGATGAGTCTATAGATTTTGCTTTTAAAAGTGGTTTTAAAAATGTTATACTTATAACCCTTGAAAATAATCAAAAAAAGGTTTATATTTATAACGAAAAAAAAGAGAAGATAGAACTAAATCTGCGGGATATTTTTGAGTAAAGATAAGAGGGGAATTATCTGTATTCAAAAGTATCCGGATGGCACCATAGAGTGCTAAATATTTTTAAAGGAGTAGTAGTATGGAAGTAGGAGACAGAAAGGTAGTGTCTTTTGAGTACACACTCAAAGACAAAGAAACGGGGGAAATCCTTGACAGAAGTGCAGGTCAACCTTTAACGTTTTTAACAGGAGTAGGAGAGATAATTCCGGGGTTAGAAAGTAGAATGTATGGTATGAAAGAGGGAGAAAAAAGGGTTATAGAGGTTCCTGCAGAAGAGGCTTACGGTTTGGCAGACCCTAATTTGATTCAAAAAGCTCCAAGAGAGTACTTTCAAGGGATAGACCTTGAAGTGGGATTACCTCTTCAAGCTCAAACACCAGAAGGTCAGATTATAAGTATGGTTGTTGTTGATTTTGATGAGAATACAGTTACGGTAGATTTAAATCACCCATTAGCTGGAAGAGATTTGGTTTTTGAAGTGGAAGTTGTAAACGTTAGAGAAGCTACTCCTGATGAAATACTTCATGGGCATGCTCACGGATTAGGCGGACATAATCATTAATAGAAAAAGGGGTTACACCCCCTTTTTTTGACATTCAGCACATATTCCAAAAATTTCTAACCTATGGTAAGATGGCTTGAATTTAAATTTTTTGCAAATCTGGTTTTGAATTTTTTCTATTCTATCGTCATGAAATTCTATTATTTTTCCACAGGATAAGCAGACCAAATGGTCGTGATGCTCTTTAAGACTTACTTCGTAGTATGTTTTGTTTGCGTGTTTTATAACTTCACTTATCAATCCTAAATCTTTCAGTATAGACAGCGTTCTGTATACAGTTGCTCTTGATGCTTTAATTCCTTTTTCTTTTAATCTGTAAGCCAACTCTTCAATCTCAAAATGACCTTCAGTTTTGAGAATCTCTTTGAAAATGTCTTTCCTTTGTTTAGTTAGTTTTAAGTTCTTTTCTTTTAGTAATTTTTCAACATCTAAAACGTTCATATTTCACCTCTTATCAGGTCTTTTTAAAGTAAATATGTTTTCTTGTGATATAAAGCAGTAATCGGCTCCTCCAAGTCTTCCTATTAGTTTTACTTTTCTATTGTCTACATAACCTTTCTCGTTAATTAAGCTATCTTCTATATGATACCTTAAAATTTCTCCAAATATAAGCCCCATATCCGCTATTTCTAAAATCATAAATTTTTTGCATTCTATATTTATAGGAGATTCTTTTATTCTCGGTGCTTTTACTATTTCCGATGGAATTGGTGTTAATCCGGATTCTTTAAATTCATCCACATTTTCATCGAAAGGTAAAGCTGTAATGTTCATCTTTTCTACTAAATCGTAGGTAACAACATTTATTACAAACTCTCCGGTTTCTTCAATGTTTTTCCATGTATCCTTTTTCTTTTCTTCGTCTTTTTTTCCGATGGATACAGCTATTAAAGGAGGAGAGGATGATATTCCCATATAAAAGCTAAAAGGTGCTATGTTGTATATACCATCTTTTGATACAGTTGAAATCCATGCTATGGGTCTTGGGGCTATTGTGCTTATCATTAGTTTGTAAACCTGTTCTTCTGTCAGATTTCTTACATCAAAAACCATCTTAAAACTCCATAACTTCTTTTGAATGTTTTATATACCAACTATCTATATAGTCTACAACATCATCTATGTTATCTAAAACCTTAAAAATATTTAAATCTTCTTCATCAATGTAATTTTTATTTATTACACTTTCTTTGAGCCAGTTTATCAACCCCTTCCAGTGTTCTTCACCAAAAAGTATAAGGGGGAATGGTTTTAATTTTTTTGTTTGTATCAATGTAAGTGTTTCAAACATTTCGTCTAATGTACCGTATCCTCCCGGAAAAAGTACAAAAGCTGTTGCATATTTTACAAGCATTACTTTTCTTGCAAAGAAGTAATTAAAATTTAAAGTAATGTTTAAATACGGATTTGGTTTTTGTTCTTTTGGAAGTTTTATGTTTAGTCCTATTGAGTTTCCTCCGGCTTCAAAAGCTCCTCTGTTGGCAGCTTCCATTATCCCTGGACCACCACCTGTTACTATTGTAAAACCTTTTTTTGCTAACTTGTATCCAAGTTCTCTTGCTGCATCGTAGTACTTGTCCCCTTCTTTTACTCTTGCTGAGCCAAAGACTGTTACACTTGGTATATAATCTGGCATTATTTCAAATCCGTCAATAAAATCTCCAATTATTCTAAAAAGTCTCCAAGATTCTTCTTTTTTTAACTCGTTTATTATGTAGCTATTCACTTTGCATCTCCTTGTACTTTGTACTTCTTGGATAGAGTACCTTTGCCATAATTATAGAAAACTCGTAGAATAAAATCAATGGAACTGCCAACATAAGTTGGCTAAATACATCCGGAGTAGGTGTTAATACAGCAGCAACTATAAATGCTAAAACTATAAAGTAAGGTCTTGATTTTATAAGAAATTCCGGAGTGATGATACCAAGCCTTGCAAGTAATGATAAGATAACCGGAAGTTCAAAAGTTATACCAAATGCAAAAATCATTCTAAGTACAAAAGATATGTATTCTTTCACAGAAAAGATAGCTTCAGCTCCAAGTTGGATATTACCAAAGTTTATAAAAAATCCTATAGCCACTGGAAGAACAAAATAAAAAGAAAAGAGACAACCAAGGGCAAAAAATAAGGTAGTAAAAATTACAAATGGAAGGGCTAACTTTTTTTCATGTTCGTATAAAGCTGGCTCTATAAATTTCCATATTTGATAAAATACAAACGGAGATACTAATATAAATCCGGCTAAAAATGAGATTTTAAAAGCTGTAAAAAATGGTTCTGTAGGAGATAGAAAATAGAGTTTTAAATTAGGATTTACTTTCAAAAGAGGTTGTTTTAGTAATTCAAATATATAGTTTGCTTTTGTAAAAGCTACAACGGTACCTATTATTAGAGCAAGAATTATTCTTATTAATCTTGTTCTTAACTCTGCTAAATGTTCCGTTAAAGGAGCTTCAGGAAGTTGTTTGTTTTCCATTTTATACCTCTTTTGACTGTTTTTTGAAAGTTATTTTTTCTCTTTCTACTTCTTTTTTATTATCGGACCTTTTTATCTCTTCTTCAAACTCTTCATCAAATGATTTATTAACCTTTTCTTCTATCTTTGGTGGTTTGTAATCATCTATCTTTACTTCTTTTTCAATATTTTTAACTGATGATAAATCATTTACTACAGAGGATTTTACTTCATCAACGGAAGATTTTATCTCTCTGTAAAATTTTCCTAATGCTCTTGCTACTTCTGGCAGTCTTTGTGGTCCTAAGACTATAAGTGCTACGACCATTATCAACAACAGTTCCTGAAATCCTATTCCAAACATTTCAACCTCCTTAAAAGTCAAGTCCTATACTAAACTCTATTCTGTAAGGACTTTCTCCGGGTTTTTTGTCCAACTTTTTGGCATAGTCCAATATAAATGAACCAACGGGAGTTGGAACGTAAACACCTATTCCGGCTGTTTCTCTAAATTTGGGTTTTTTGTACTCTTTAAACTCTGTAAACACATTTCCTAAATCGTAAAATGTAAGTAAGTATATATTATACTTCGGATAAATTAGAAATCTTAAATCGTTGTTAATAAGCCAATAGCTGTTTCCTCCTATACCTTTGTATCCGGATACCTCATCAATACCAAAACCTCTTAAAGATGTTATTCCTCCTAAAAAGTACCTTTCTGATGCAGGTAATGAATCGTTATTTTTAAAGATGTAGCCACTACTAATCCTTGGAGAAAAAACTACAAAGTCAAAGAAATCTTTGTAAAGTCTTAAAGATAGCTCTGCCGAAGTGTAATTTATATCCTTGAAAGATTGAGAAATTTTTGATACAAAAAGATAACCTTTTTTAGGGTCTATCTTAGAGTTTCTATGGTCATCTGATAGAGAATAGGAGATTTTATACTGAGAATAACTTTTAACCGGACTTGATATATTTAGATTATTCAAAGAGTTATTTTTACTTTCAAAGGTTAAACGGCTTTTAACAAATTTATTATGTACCTTTTCAAAGTAAAAATCAAAGCCTTGAGAGTTAAGGTCAAAGTATCTTCTATATTGTGTGTTTCTGTATGCTGAAATAAATGATGTTAAGTAGTATGGGAGTAATCTGCTTCCAAAACTGAGTCTGTAGTTTGTTTGGAAATTTGACCTTTCTAAGTATACGGAACTTTCCAATCCGTAACTAAACAGATTTTTAAAAATTAAAGCTACGGATGCTTTAAACTGCTGGTCTGTACTATAACCTACACTTCCTTGTAAAAGTCCTCTTTTATCATCATGAAGAATAATTGCTTTATCTAAAGTTTTTTCTTCTTCATTTTTCATAAAAACCGGATTAACGTAATCAAAAAGCCTTGATTCATACAATCTACTGATTGCAAGGTCAAAAGTTTTACTATCGTAAATATCCTTTTCCTTTAACTGCCATTTGACAACCTTTGGTTGAAGATGATAACTTCCATATACAAATGTTATTCCATTTTTGTATGGTTGATTTAGTTCATAAATAAAGTTAACATTTACTTTTACTATGTCTTTTTCTTCTGTTGTTTCAACATCAAGTAAAACTTCTCCATCTAAGAAACCATCCTCTTGAAGCTTTTGTTTTAAAGTTTTTTGAAGTTCTGTTATTTCGTTCGGATTGTATGTTTTAGGAAGTTTTAAATCTATCTTGCTTTTGTAGTTTATTTGACTGATTTTTTCTAAAACGTATTTTTTACCTTTGTAAAAAGAAATCTTTAAATCAACACTACCGTTTTCCTTTTTTTCTTCCTGAATTTTATAGTTTACCGATAAAAATCCTTCATTAAAGTATTTTTTGTTGTATTCTTGTAATATTCTTTCTAAGCTTGATTTATCGTAAAATTCTTTTAAAGTAGACAGTATTTTTTCTTTAATCTCTAATGTATCCGTTTCGATATTTAGAGTTGAAATTTTATACCTACTTCCTTCTTCAATGTTAAAATTTATTATGGAAAATAATGGGTAAATTCCGTTAAATAACTCTTCAGACTCTTCTATGTTAGTGGATACTTCAACATCAAGAAAACCTTTACCTTTGTAAAAATCTATTATCTGATTTTTTGATTCATTCAGTTCGTAGTAGTTAAATCCGTTTTCCTCAAAGGTTAGGAGTTTTTTTAACACATTTTCCTCAAAGGTTTTATTACCTTCAAATTTTACCGTGTATTTTGTTCCAAAATTTATTGCTATATAAATGTCTGCATAACCTTTATCCACTTGGTCTATATCTTGAAGGTTTACAAAAGCATCGTAGTATCCGGATTTTTTTATGAATTTGCTTAAATTCTCAATTTTATTTTCAAGTTGGTCAAAATATATATAATCTCCTTTCTTTAGTTTTAATACTTTTAAGAAAGTACTTTTGTCTATCAATGAAATATTTTGGTCTGATAAAAATATTATATCGTTTAGTTTTGTTTTTTGTCCTTCATTGATTTTAAGTGTTATATCGGCAAATCCATCTGGATGATATTTAGAATCTACTTCAACGCTTGTAAATAGAAAGCCTTTTTCCGCATAAAACTGTCTTATCCTAAGAGGAATGGTCTGTAAATTGTCAGGGTCAAAAGTGTATTTTTCCGTTAGTCCTGTTATGGCTTTTATCTCGGAAGCCCAAAAACTTTTATTACCTGTGATTTGCAGATTTTTTAAAACTGGTTTTCTTATTAAATAAATCTTGCTATCTTTAATCTCTACCTTTTCAAAATCATTTGTCTGTTCAAAGAGAGTTTTAACAAGGTTTAAATCTTTAGTTTTTTCGTACACTTCTTGAGCATTGTTGTTTGGTATAGGATAGTTTGATGTTATAATCTCTTGACAATAAGCCATATTAAAAAATGTTAAGAATAAAAAACCTAAAAAGTAAAACACAGTTTCTCCATATGTTAAAAATCATTTTAAAAATTTTTAATAGATTATAATATTATACTTGTTGTATTTTAGTATGTTTATGAGGTAAAGCAACTTTGCAAAGGAGAAACACTAATCAAAGAAAAATTATATATGAAATAATAAAAAGTACAGATATACATCCAACTGCAGACTGGATTTATGAAAAAGCTAAAATGTATATTCCTAACATAAGTCTTGGAACTGTTTATCGTAATTTAAAAGTCCTTCAAGAAGAGGGGCTTATATTAGAAATAACCGATGGTAGACAAAGTAGGTTTGACGCAAGGACAGATAGACATTACCATTTTAAATGTATAAAATGTGATAGTATTTACGATATAGACTTAGATATGCTTCATATAAGTGCAGATTTAAAACATCTTACAAAAAAAGGGTTTAAAATAAATCAAATCAATATAGACATGGAAGGGATATGTCCAAAGTGTAGTAAAGGAGTAAATCTTGAGAAGAATAATTAGTCCTATAAATTTTAGACCGGACAGACTTCCACCGGGGCAACATTGGACTGACAGACTTATTATCCTGGGTATATCGGACCCTCCGGAAATAGATTTGAATACCTATAGATTAAAAATATTTGGCGAGGTTGAAGAGCCGGTTGTTTTAACTTGGGATGATATAATGGATTTAGAAAAGGTTGAACTTGTAGCGGACTTTCACTGTGTAACAAGATGGAGCTGTAAAGATGTTGTCTGGCAAGGTTTTCATGTTAATGAGATAAAGAAGTTGGTAAATATAAAACCAACTGCAAAATCTGTTATGATTCATTCGTTAGATGGTTATACAACAAATGTACCTATGGAGTATTTTTTTGATGAAGATGTGATTTTTGCTTATAAACTTTTTGGCAATCCAATTCCTGCTGATAATGGATATCCGTTAAGGCTTATTGTTCCAAAGCTTTATTCATGGAAAAGTGCAAAATTTGTTGCTGGTATAGAGTTTATGCCAGAGGATAGACCCGGATTTTGGGAACAGAGAGGTTACCATATATTAGGAGACCCATGGAAAGAACAACGATACTCTTATTAAAGGAGGTTTTTGATGGGAAAGTTAAAGGTAGTGGTAGATAGAAATCTTTGTGAAGGAATAGGTGTTTGTGTTCCGGAAGCTCCTAAGTATATAGTTTTAGATAAAAGACATAAAGCTGTTATATTAGAACCAGGGAAAGACAAAGAGCAACTTTTTCAGGAAGTTGCAGAGAAAAAAAGACAAGAAGTGGTTTTAGAACTAACCATAGAAGAAGAGGAAGACATGTTTAGAGCGGCAGAAGCTTGTCCTGTAAAAGCCATTTTTATATACGATGCAGAAACAGGAGAACAACTGTATCCATAGGAGATTTTTAAATGATTAACAAATTGTATGAACTTTATGAGAAAAACGTTAAGTTTGTTTTAATTATTATTCCACTTCTACTTTTTGCTGTGATGGCTTTTTTGTATGTAGAATCCGGATAAAAGCTTTTACTCTATATTTTGAATCTGCTGTCTGATTTTTTCAAGTTGTGTTTTCATCTCTACGGTGTAGTTGCTAAAGTCCGGCATTTTGTTACCAAGAGTGTTTATCTCTCTATGCATTTCTTGACAAAGAAAATCCATTTTCCTTCCAACTGGTTCATCAAGTTTTAATAACTGTTTAAACCTTTCTATATGGGTTTTTAGTCTAACTATCTCTTCTGTAATGTCTAATTTATCTGCAAGTAAAGTTGCTTCAATAAAAGCTCTTTCTGAGTAATTTTCTCCAAGAAGTTGTTTAACTTTTTGATATATCTTTTCTTTTACCTTCTCTAAAATAATATCTTTTTCTTTTTCTATTTTCTCTGCCATTTCCTCAATTGTAAAAAGACGGTTTTCTACATCTGAAATTAGGCTGTCTCCTTCTCTCTTCCTTTCTGATTTTAAAAGTGTTACAGCTTCTTTTATCGTATCTAACACATCTTCTTTTAGTTGTAATGGAAGCTCTTCTGTGTTGTTTGTGTTTATCTGATAAGAGACTATATCGTATATTTTGTCTTCTGTAAGGTTTAATTGAACATTACTTAAGAAATCTCTCACTTGTAAAACGATGTTTCTGAATTTTTCTATATCTAATACAGAAGATAGTTTTTGGTACGATACATTTACTACTACTTGAAAAACTCCTCTTTCAAAACTTTCCTGAAAAATTTTCCTAATATCTAAATCTAAGTACATAACTACGTTTTTATCTCCTTTGAGAGATAAATCAAAACCTTTACTATTTAAAGATTTTGCACTTACTAATATTTCATAATCATCAAAGTTCTTTTTTATGTTTACAAATCCTGTCATACTGTATGGCATTTTACACCTCTATTCCAAAAAAGTATTGAACTATTTTACCAAATGTAAATGATATACCTGCTGCAACGGATGCTGCAACAACCATCTCCATAATTTTTTTCTTGATTGATATACCGGAAAATATGGCTACAAAAGATGCTACTAAACTTAGTATAACAAAAGCAAGTATTAATGAAACTGGAAGTGCAATGTATGAACTGTTTGAAATAAAAAATGGTAATACAGGGAAAATTACACCGATTAAATAAGAAAATCCTGTAAATAATCCGGATTTTATCTCATTCTCTTCTACTTCTTTTATGAATATGTTTGATAAATTTACATTTTCTCTCTTTAATTTTTCTGTGATTTCTTCAATAACCTTATCAGGAATTTGGTTTTCTTTTAATTTGTCTTTAAATAAATCATAGCTTTTTTCAGGGAAAATATCCATTATTATTGATGTCCTTTCATTAAAAGCTTCGTTAATCTGTCTTTGAGACCTAACAGATATGTATGCCCCTACTCCCATAGATAAACTTCCTGCAACACCTACAACGCAGCCACTTATTCCTACTAAGAATGGATTATTTGGATATACAGCTGCAAGTCCTGCAACTGTTCCTAATATCTCTACAAGTCCATCGTTCATACCAAGTATCAAATCTCTTACATTTGTTAAACCAAGTTTTTCAGCTTCTTTTGAGAAAAAAGTTTCGTGCTCTATTTCGTCTAATATTATATTTTTTAAGGCTGTACTTTCATACTCGTTTAACTGAGCTTCTTTCAAAAATGTGTAGTAATCCTTTAAAGCGTTACTTTCTCCTTGTTCTAAAATAGATATAAGAACAATAGGATTAAAAACTTTTGCTACAAACTGCCAAAATTTATTTTTTGTAAAATCTTTTTCTAACCGCGGAAGTTCATATCCTCTTGAAGTGATAAAGTACCTCCAAAATTTTGAATGTTTTTCTTCTGCTTTCGCTATTTTTATAAGGTTTTCTTTTAAATGTTGATTTTTTGTAATATTTGCTAAATAACTGTAAAAGTTGTAGTCTGATATTTCACTTATGTAAAACTCTTTTGCTTTTTCTATTAAATCCATTTGTCAATCTCCTTTTTATAACAGTTATAAATATCATTTTGAATTTTTTTTATGTCAACTTCTACATCCGGATTTTTTATTAACTCTAAAAATGCTTCTTTAAATAAATCATAGCTTTTTTCAGGGAAAATATCCATTATTATTGATGTCCTTTCATTAAAAGCTTCGTTAAT
>NZ_DAIDMN010000034.1 GCF_027448985.1 Sulfurihydrogenibium sp. | reverse complement strand
TTTACTAAACTATCCGCAAATACACCATCAAATAAAGTTTTTAGCGTTTCATTTTGGAATGTCCCTGTATCATTTATCTCATCTATCAATAAACTCAAAGCTTTATAAGTTGAAATTTCGCTTGGTATTGGTGCTATAAAAAAGTGATTAGCATCAATAAACTTCAACCTACCATCAAACACACTCTTTGATTTATTTAAATGCTTTTTATACTCTTCATCGTAATTGTAGCCTTCTTTCGGAAAAAAGGTGTTAGTTGTATCTCAAAAAGTTCCTGCTGTCGAAGTTATTAAAGAAAAAGTAAAACCTTTTTTAGAAACAGACAAAAATATTTTACCTTTAATCTATTTTGACAAAGATATAAAGCAGGAACTAAAAGAAAGTATTAGACTTTTAATCAACCTAAGGAATATTTATAATCGTGAATTGAGTAAGGTTGAGAATGAACTTAAAAATGTTGAATCAGAAATATTTTACTATAATCAGAAAATAAAAAACTTAAGAAAAGAAATAGAAAAGAATATAGAATTGACAAGGGAATTTTTTAAGCTTAATGAAGAATTTTTAAAAAAAATGAATCATTTTCAAGAGAAATATTATGAATTAGACCAAGGGAAAGTAAACATTAATACTGTTTTAGATATTAACGATCAAAAATTCTCTTTATTTGAAAAAGCTCTTAATTTACTAAAAGATTATAGCGAAAAAATGGGTAAAGATAATATTTTATCAATTAGGCATAAACTCAGCATATTAGTCAATATACAAAAAATTCTTCCAGACATTATAGAACCAAATGGAGTCAAGTTTTATATTAAGAGTAGTACACTTCATTTCTATTTAGCTGAAATTATTGAAATAATAAAAAATCTAGTTAAAATAAAAAGAATAAGTAAGCAAATACAACAAGATATAGTCCTTTTTAGAAAATCAATAGAACAAGATAAAAATCATCTTAAGAGTCTATTAGTAGAATATATAAAGTTAAAAAATAAATATCGTATTTTAAAAAGCTTATCAGATAAAAGTATATTCAATAATTTAGAGACATTTTCGAAAATGTTAAATTATAAAAAGGCAAGTAGAGTAAAAAGCTATCAAAAAGCAATAGAGTGGGATAAAATATTAGATATTTTTCCTGTGTGGATATCAGAAATAAGAAACTTAAATGAAATTTTACCTGTAAAGGCTAATCTTTTTGATTTGGTAATCGTAGATGAATCGTCACAAGTTAATTTAGCAGAAATAATTCCTGTATTTTATAGAGGAAAGAATATTTGTATCGTTGGAGACCATAAGCAATTAAGTTTGATTTCAACAGGTTTAAACTTTCGAATAAGTAAAAGTTTAGATAGATTAACTTGGGAGAAATATAAACCTGCAAACCTTTCTTTTCATAATGCACAGAAAAGGAATTTAACAATAACAACTTCTTCTGTCCTGGATTTTATTAGATCTGAAGAGAACAACTTTAATATAAGAGAAACCATGCTGGATGAACATTTTAGGTCGTTACCATTGTTAGCAAAGTTTACAAATAAAGAATTTTATGATGGTAAACTTAAAATTATGACAGAAAATCCATATAATATATCTCAGCAATGTTTTGCTCCTATAAAGGTAAATGGGAAAAGAAATGGGAAAGTAATAGAAGAAGAAGCAAAAGCTGTTATTAAGATTATCAAATCAATAACAGCTAAAAGAGAATATGAAGGTATTAAACTCCCTGATATTGTACCAAAGAATTTTACTATTGGAGTAATCTCCATGATAAGGGATCAAGTTGAATTTATAAAAGAGCTTTTATTAGAAGAGAATCTTGATTATATTATGATAGGAACTCCAGAAGAATTTCAAGGACATGAAAAAGATGTAATTATATTTTCACTATCGGTTGATAGTGATTCTATTAGAAGTGTAGGACATTATGAAAATAAGAACAGGTTTAATGTTGCAACAAGTCGTGCTAAATACTTTACCTTTTTTGTATATTCAGGACTACCTGCTAACTTCACCTTAACAAGAAAATACTTTAAAAATTTTGGATTTGAACCTGAAATAATTGATTCTGAGGGATACTATGATGAAAAGACTATAAATCCACTAATATGGAAACTTGATCTATCATTATTTGAGTCAGAATTTGAAAAAATTGTATATGGTTATTTGGTTGAATATATAAACAGTAAAAAACCGAATCATAATATTGAAATATATAACCAAGTAAATGCATGTGGTCAAAAAATGTTGGACTTTGTTTTATACAATCATACAAATAAAAGGTTTGTAGCTGTAGAAGTAGATGGAATTCACCACTTTGAGTTAGATGGAAAAACATATTCACAAGCTCATTTAGAAAGAATGGATATTTTAAAAAGAGCTGGATGGAACATAGTGAATACTCCTTATTACAAATGGTATAACAATGGTTGGTTTAATGAAAATTCTCCTGTCCTTAAACAGGAGATTGAAAGAATATATAAAGAATTAGATAAATTTCTTATAGAATAATAAAACTTAAATTGATTTGAAAATCCATTAAAGAGGTTTTTGATGAATAAAATTATAAAGAACCTTAAAAATTATCCTATGGAAGAGTTGAATAGAATTAAAGCATCTTTAAAGGAAAAAGGAATAAAGATATACGATTTTGGTACAGGAGACCCAAAAGAGCCAACACCAAACTTTATAAGAAAAGCCCTGATAGATGCCGTTCCAGAGGTAAGCCAGTACCCATCTGTATTAGGAAGAAAAGAGTTAAGACATTCCATCTCAAAGTGGTTTGAAAAAAGGTTTAATGTAAAATTAAATCCGGATACTCAAATAATTCCATCTGCTGGCTCAAAGGAAGCTATATTTCATTTTCCCCTTGTTTTTATAGACCCACAGGAAGATAAAAAAAGAGTTATATTTGGAACACCTGCCTACCCTGTTTACGAAAGGGGAACCCTTTATGCAGATGGTATCCCAACAGCTATAAAATTAAGAGAAGAAGACGGTTTTTTACTTAGACTTGATAAAATAGAAAAATCTATATTGGAAGAAACAAAAATCGTATGGATAAACTATCCACATAATCCAACGGGAGCCGTTGCTCCACCAAGTTATTTTGAAGAGACTATAAAAATATGTCAAGAGTATGACATTATACTTTGTTCCGATGAGTGTTATACAGAAATATACTTTGACGAAAAACCCCATTCCGCTTTAGAGTTTGGAATTGATAATGTAGTTGTATTCCACTCTCTATCAAAAAGAAGTGGTATGACAGGTTATAGATCCGGATTTGTTGCCGGAGATGAAAAAATAATATCTTTTTATAGAAAAGAAAGGGCAAACTTTGGAGTAGCAAGTCCGGATTTTATACAACAAGCTGCAAAATCTGCGTGGGAAGATGAAAATCATGTAATCGAAAGAAATAAGATATTCAAACAAAAAAGAGATTTATTTATAGAGTTTTTAGACAGGATAGGTCTTGAATACCTCTATCCAAAAGCAACTTTTTACATATGGATAAAATCTCCAAAAGGTATACCTGCAAAAGATTATGTAAAAGCTCTTTTGGAGAATGGTATCGTTGTATCAATTGGGGAAAATTTTTGTAGTAGCCTTGAAATAACGGAAGGAAACTGTGAAAGTGACTACTTTAGGATAGCTCTTGTTCCTAACTTGGAAGAATGTAAGGAAGCTATCAAAGTATGGGAAACGGTTCATAAGGATTTAGTTAAATAACTTTTCTGAGTTTTGCTCTCATATATAGATTTTCAAGGGCTACAAACAATGCGGACTGTCTAAATGTTAAATTTTTTTCTGAAGCTATTTTTTTAACTTTATCATAGGATTTTAACAATTTTTCTTTCATTGTGTTATCTATTTCTTGGTCTGATATTTCCATTACTCCTAAACCTTTTAACCATTCATAATAACTTACGAAAACACCTCCGGAATTTGCTAATATATCCGGAACAACTATTTTCCCATTTTTATGTAAAATTTCTTCTCCTTCCGGCGTGGTGGAGGAATTCGCACCTTCGACTATTATTTTTGCTCGTATTTTTTCAGCATTATTCTCTGTTATAACATTTTCTTTTGCAGCTGGTATGAAAACATCACAGTTAACAAAGATAAAATCATCCGGATTTAAAATTTTTACATTTTTATTTAAATTAGCTACTTCTACTACAGAACCATAATTATCTTTTATCTTTTTTACAACTTCAAAATTCAAACCTTCCTCCGAAAAAATCCCGCCTTCCGAGTCTGATACAGCCACTATTTTATAACCTAATTCCTCAAGCTTTTTAAATGTATATTTTCCGACCTTTCCAAAACCTTGAATAGCAATTCTTACATTTTTATTTTTTAAAAAATCTTTAATAACAGTATCTGTTATATATGCAACACCGTAGCCTGTAGAGAGCTTTCTAAAATTTATACCCCTTAACTCTGGTGATTTTCCCGTAACTATAGCATAAACCGGTTTTCCTTTTATTTTTGAGTATTCATCAAAAAAAATATTCATATCTTTCTCATCTGTATTAATATCTGGAGCAGGAATGTCTGTATACTCATCGGTGTATCTACTTAACTTTTTTGCATACTCTCTAATTAAATTTTCCTTTTCAGATTCTGTTAGACGTTTAACATCTGCTACTATTCCTCCTTTTGCTCCACCAAATGGAATATCAAGTAAAGAGTTTTTTAACGTCATAAGAATAGAAAGCTCTAAGAGTTCTTCATAATTTAAATCCGGTGTAATCCTAAAACCTCCCTTATAAGGACCATTTATAGAGTTATGTAAAACTCTATAACATTTAAATGTTTGTAGAATATTATCTTTTTTAACACATACAGAAAACATAAACGAAACATCCGGATTAATTAGTATATTAAAAAACGAAATTTTATCCTCATCGGGAATTGAAAGATGGTCTAATGTATCTAAAATTTCTTTGCTTATCATCACTTTTTTGGTATTCATATAAAATTCCTTTTTGATTAATAGTTTATCATAAAACGTATATGAAATTATTAATTTAGAATTGAAAAAGCAAATTAAAATGTTTATATTTAAAACTATGAAAATTTTAGTTTATGGTTCTACAGGCTTTGTAGGAAGGTATGTTGTAAGACAGTTGTTAAACAAGGCAGAGCTCTTTTTGGCTGTTAGAGATGAACAAAAAGCTAAAGACATATTTGATGGAAAGGTAAATACAATAAAACTAAAAAATAACATTGGTGATGAGATTTTAGATATTATTCCGGATGTGGTGATAAACCTTATTGGTATATTAAGGGAAACGTCGGAAAACACTTTTGAAAAGGTTCATTATGAAATTCCAAAAAGGTTGATTGATGTATCAAAACAAGTTGGAGTGAAAAAGTTTATACAGATGTCAGCACTTGGAGCAAACTTAAACTCAAAAAGTAGATACCAAAAGACAAAGGCAATGGCAGAAGAATATCTGAAAAAATCCGGATTAGATTACGTCATTTTTAGACCGTCAATAATAATGGGAAAAGAGCAAAAACTTTTTGATGATTTGAAAAAATACAGTAAAATCGCACCTTTCTTTTTGGCTCCTTGTGATGCCAAAGTTCAGCCGGTTAATGTTTACGATGTAGCAACTTGTTTTGAAAAAGCATCTTTAAGTGAAATAAAAAATCAGATTTTTGAACTTTGTGGTAACAAGGTTGTAAATTACAAAGAGCTTTTTGAGTTTGCTTTGAATTATCTTGGAATAAAAAGACCTGTTATAGGAGTTCCCAAAAAGATGTTTCTTTTTATGATTCCTGTTTTTGCGATTATACCTGAGCCTATAATGACTTTAGACCAGTACTACATGCTTGAAGAAGATAATGTTTGTAAAGGGAGTTATCCGGGCGTTAAAGATTTAGTGGGAAGCGTTTCAGATGCTTTTGTTTTCTAAATTATAATGAACATAAGTCTGATAGTTCTATTTTTTCTGTTTTTGCATCACCTATCAGTAGTTTTCTAAAGTTATCAAAAGCGTGGGACTCGTCTGTGATTAGTATATGTCTTTTACCATTTCCATTTAAGTCTAATTTGAGATTGTTTATATATTCTACAATTGCGATTGATGAGTCTACTATGTTTATATGAGGGTATAGTTCCTTTATAGTGTTTTTCAGGAGTGGGTAGTGAGTACAACCAAGTATTAAAGTATCTATTCCTTTGTCAATCAATTCTTGAAGGTACTCTTTTACTGTTAACTTTGCAATTTCGTTATCTATCCATCCTTCTTCTACCAACGGAACAAATAAAGGACAGGGCTTTTGGTGTATTTCTAAATCCGGATTTAACTGTTTTAACTCCTGTTGGTAAGAGCCACTTCTAATTGTAGCAACTGTTCCTATTACACCAACCTTTTTGTTTTTTGTGTATCTAACTGCTACTTGTGCACCTGGTTTTACAACTCCTATTACAGGAATTGGCAGGATTTTTTTTAATGTGTCTAAAGCGTATGAAGATGCTGTATTACATGCTATTATCAAAACATCTACGTTAAAGTTGTGGTAAAGGTAGGTTGCACACTCTATAGAGTATCTGATTATGGTTTCCTTTGATTTGTTTCCGTAGGGAACTCTTGCTGTGTCTCCTAAGTAGTATATGTCTGCTTTTGGAAAGTTTTCCGCAACTTCTTTAAAAACTGTTAGTCCACCTATTCCGGAATCAAATATGCCTATGGACATTAATCAGTGTCCTTGTTTACATTTTCAAATTCAACTTTTGGTGCATCGGACCATAACCATTCAAGTTTGTAGTAGTCTCTAATTTCCGGAAGGAATATGTTTACCATTATGTCTCCGTAATCTATGGCTATCCATCTTCCTTCTGTGTATCCTTCTAAATGTTGTGGTATTACACCGTACTCTTTTAATCCGGATATGATGTTATCACATATAGCTCTTGTATGGACGGGAACACTTCCGGATAAGATAACCATATAATCCGCTATTGGTGATATCTTACCTATTTCTAATGTAACTATATCTTCTCCTTTTTTCTCTTCTGCTTTTTCTACAATCTTTCTCAAAATTTCCAACGTTTCCATATCACCTCTTACAGATTAATTTTTCTTAATAAATTTTGCAATTTACTCTCTTTTTCAAGGTTTTTTACTTGCTCTTTGTATTTTGAATCCGGATAAGCTTTATCAAATGAAGCTATTATCTCTTTTGCTTTTTCTTTTGAGTTGTTTATTCTTTCTAATAAGGTGTTTAACTGCTCTTCTAACAGTTTCTTTCTGTTTATTAAAACGTTTTTAGATTCTAAATCTTTCTCTTGGTCTATCTTTTTTTCAAGGTCTTTTATCTGTTGTTTGTAGTTTTCTATCTCTCCTTTGTACTGGTCTTCGGAATGGATAAGATTGTAAGCTAATTTGTAGATGACGTAATCTTTTTCTATATAGTTTTTATACTTTGTGTATGCTTCTTGATAGTAAACTGCAGCTGAGTATGGTTTTCCATATTTTTCATAAGTTTCAGCAACGTAAAGGGTGTGTTTTGCTTTTATCTCGTTTACTTTTTTTATTATCTCTTTTGCAGCTCCAACATACTTACTGTTTGGGTAACTATCTAAAATTTCTTGGGCTTTTTCTTCCGCTTTGTTTACATATGTTAAATCTCTTTTGTAATCCGGAGATACAAACAAGTAAGACATTGCAAGTTTATAAAGTGCTTCCGGAACTTTGCCGGAAGTAGGGAAAAGAGCTATAAACTCTTCAAACTCTACTATCGCATCGACATACTCTTCTCTGTTGTAATATGAGTCTGCCAGTGCAAACCTTGCTTCCATAAGCTCCGATGGTGTTAATCCTTGGGATTTGAATATTGCATTTTTCAACTCTTCTTTTGCCTTTTTATACTCTCCTTTTTGATAAAGCTGTAAACCTTTTGATAGTTTCTCATTTCCTACATAAAACTCCGTCTTGCTACCACAGGAAAAGACAAAAACAGAAAGAGAAATTAAAGTGATTATCTTCTTCATAGTATCTTTTCTACCTCATATTTGTCTACATGCATTTTATTATTATACTCTATTTCTACTACATCTTTAAGATTTAAGTTTTCAAGAAGCTTGTTTATTTCGTAGGACAGTTTTGGATTAAGTACAAGTTTTAATTTTGAGTAAGGTTTTAATTTTTGTAATGTTTTTTCTATCTCAAAAAGTAAGACTTCTTCTGACCTTAAATATCCTTTTCCATAGCATACCTGACAGGATTGAGAAAGTTGTTTGACTAAACTCTCTTCTATTTTTTTTCTTGACAGCTCTACAAGTCCAAGTTGTGTCAAACCTTTTATCTTTACAGGTCTTTTATCTTTCTTAAACTCTTCTTTTAGCATTTCAAGAAGCTTTTCTTTATGTTCTTTTTCTATCATATCTATAAAATCAATTATTATTATTCCAGCTAAATCTCTGAGTCTTATCTGTCTGACAATCTCTTTTATCGCTTCTGTATTTATCTTAAAGGCTGTTTCTTCTAAATTTTTTTGTTTATGACAGCTTCCGCTGTTTACATCTATCACAACCAACGCCTCTGTTTCCTGAATTACAAGGTATGAACCACTTTTCATGTAAGCGTAAGGTGATAGTATCTTGTTTATAACCTTATCTATTCCATACTCAAAGAATAGGGACTGTTTTCTTTTTCTGTAAGGGGTTAGTTTTACGGTTGAATTTGGAAAATTTTCTGAGATGAAACTTTTTATCTGTTTTAATATTTTTATATCGTCACATACAACTTCTGAAAAGTCAGCTGCATAATCTCTAACTATAGTAAAGGCTTTAAATGGTTCTTCGTAAACAAGGGCAGGGGCTTTTAACTTTTCTGAATCTTTTTTTATCTCTTCCCATAATCTTTTCAAAAATTGAAAATCTTCTATAATCTCTTCATCGGTTGCGTTTATGGCTGATGTTCTTATTATTATGCCGTAGTTATCCGGATTTAATTGGTTTATTAGGTTTGTAATTCTTTTTTTTAAATTATCCCTTATCTCTTGGTCTTCGTATTTTGATGATATTGAGACTTTACCTTTGTTTTGTGGTAGTAGTACCAAAAACTTTCCAGGCAAAGAAAGTTTACAAGAAAGCTTAGCTCCCTTTGTACTTACAGGAGACCTTTTTACCTGAACCAGTATTACCGAACCTTTTTTTAGATTTTTACACTCTTCTTCACATACATCTTTTTTAGGTAAAAAGGCTTCTTTATCTTCTCCTATATCAACAAAGTAAGCTTCCATTGCTGAGCTGTAGCTGATAACTTTTCCTTTGTATATATTTCCTGCCTGTTTTGACATTTCTATATCTTCAACTTTAAGTTCAACAGGAGTGTTATCTTCTAAAATCAAATAAAAATTCTTTTTTGTTCCTGTTGTTATTATTAGTTTTCTATCCAACTGTATAAACTCCAGATTAAGTAAAAAAACAGATATAATTTTAGCATAAGTAAGAGTTATAATATTTTGCCATGAAGAGAATTTTGTTTATTTTTGGAATTTGCTTAATACTTTTATCTGGATGTAAGAAACCTGTTTACTATAAGATTTACGATAGTAGTTATGTAGGCAAAATCAGTTGTTTAAAGATAGAGAGTAACGATTACCTCATAAAAGAAAAAGTAAGCAAGTTTTTAAAAAAAGGAATAATCAATTCCGGATGTAATATAAAACTTGTCATTTATGCTAAATACCTTACACAATGTAACAATCCAAACGTTAAGGCGTTTGGAGCGGACTTTGATGGATATTTGAGATTTTCGGTTATTGATGAAAATAAAAATTTAGAAATTTTCCGGATTCAAACAGACTTTAAAGATTATCCTCAAGAAGATATAATAAAACAGATGATTGCTATTACTGAAAAACAGTTGAGGTTGTAAAATGTTGTATCAACTTTTAGAAATAGTAAGAGAAAGAAAAGAAGAAATAAGAAGTTATTTAGAAAGTAAAGATGATAATGTATCCGTTGATAAAGTTTTAGAAAATTGGACCAATTATACTCCTCAACATAAAGATGCCCATGTATGTTCATCTGATGGTTCATTTTACAGTAAACAGTATTTAGGTTTTTTTCTTGGTGTTTTTAGTGGTTATGCGGAGAGTTTTAATCCTTCTAATTTAGAAAAAGATGAAGCGTTTGTTGGTGATATTTATATCTCCGTTATAAAACAGTCCGATAACTTTAAAACTTTACTGACTCTTTTTATGTTTTTATCTGAAATTAAAGCTGCTTACAACCTTGCAAAGGAAAAAAATCCGGATGTAATTCTCCTTGACGGAACATTAACAAGTAAATTTATAATACCTTTTCCTTTACCTTACTGGTTCACGAAAGAGATAGAAGAGGAAAAAATTTTTGATGTTGTATCAAAAGTCTATGAAAAATTAAAAAAAGAATGTTTATCTTATCCATCAATTTATTCTTTATCCAAAGATATATCCAAGTTGGTTTTAGAAAACCTTCCGGAAAAAAGGAGAGATTTGTTTGAAGTTGTTATTTCACAACTTGCTTACTATGAACATTTGATAACCTTTTATAATCTTCTTAATCTTGATTACAAACCTATCATACTAGGAATTGCAAAAACAAGTACAGGTAACGATATTTTGAAATATCCAGTTCCCGATATAAAACTATTTTTAACATACTGTAAAGAATTAGGATATTCAAAGTCAGTACCACAAAATCTTCAAAATTTAAAATCAGAGTTTGGAAAACTAAAAGATATAGACCCACAGTTAAACAACAACCTTTATGATTTAATGATAGAATCTTTTTATGGAAAGTATAGTGATGTTAGGGCTATTAACCTTATTGAGTACTATCAAAATCCGGATAAACCTACGATAAAAAAAGAAGAAATTCTTGATTACTTGGCAAACACAACCGCAGCCGGATACAACTACCCATTTATCTTAAAAAGAGTTGACAATCAAGTAAGAATAACCGCATCCGATTTTGAAATCATTGAAAGAGAGCTTGGATTTTGGAATTTTACAACAGGAAGGGAAGCACTTTGAAAACAAATCAAAAACTTTTGGAAGTTCAAACACTTGGCATATGGATATTTACAACCTTTTTACTACTGCTATCCTACATTCCATCAATTGTTAAAGACCAACCTAAATACACATCAGATTATTTAAAAATAGATATAAATAAAGCAGATGAGCTAACTTTGGAAAAAGTACCTTACATAGGGGAGGAAACTGCGAAATTAATCATAGAAGATAGGTCAATAAGAGGATATTATAAAAGTGTACAAGAGTTAAAATGGATTAAAAATTTTGAAAAGGTAAAAGATTACTTAAAAGTGGAGGAAGAAAATGAGTAGTAAAATAGATGCATTGCTAAAAGCCTTAGAAAAAGACCCAAATAACCCTTTAGGACTGTACGGTGTCGCATTAGAATTTTTTAAAGAAGGAAGGTACGATGATGCGATAGTTTACTTGAAAAAATACCTAAGTGTGTACGATGACCAAGGTGCCGCATACAGAACTTTAGCTCAAGCTTACCTAAACATAGGAGATATAGAACAAGCCATAGAAACCTACGAAAGAGGGATAGAGCAAGCCAGAAAATACAACCATCCAACGATGGTAGAAGAGTTTAAGCAGGAGATAGAGAGATTAAAGACAATGATTTAAAGAAAGTCCTTGTAATAAGGTTTTCTTCTCTTGGTGATGTTATACTTTCATCTGTTGTTTTACAGCCACTTTATGAAAAAGGATATGAGATAGATTTTTTGACGTTAAAACCTTTTGCTGAACTGTTTTCAAAGGATTACCGTATAAAAAATCTGATAACTCCGGATAAAAAAGAGTTAAAATCCTTAAAGAACATTATAAAATTTTCAAAGAATCTTGATAGATACCAATACATTTTAGACCTTCATGGTAATTTAAGGTCTTTTTTGGTTTCTTTTTTTGTAAAAGGACAGGTTATAAGATATAAAAAACAAGGTATAAAAAGAAGATTGAAAATTTTAGACCCAAATTTTAACGTGATAAAAGCTTACCTACAAACTTTAGAGTGTCTTGGAATAAGTGGTGATTACAGACCGAAGATTGTTTTAGACGAAAAAGATTTTTACAATTTAGATTTTTTGCCTGATAACTATGTTGTTATAGGAGCTGGAGCAAGGTATCTTACAAAGATGTACCCGTACTACGGTAAGGTTTCAGAATTACTTTTAAAAAAAGGTTTTAAGGTTGTTTTAGTAGGTTCAAAAGAAGATAGAGAAAAAGATAAAGGAGTTTATCCGGATAAAGTAATTGATTTAAGAGGAAAACTTACATTGAGACAAAGCTTAGCTGTTATATCTAAATCAAAATTCGTAATAAGTAATGACTCTGCTGTTGCACATATGGCAAGAGCTGTTGGTGTAAAAGTTTTGATGATTTACGGCGGTACACATCCTTACTTTGGATTTGCCCCATTTAAAGATGAGGGAGACTACATTTTTAAGGGAATAAACTGTCAACCGTGTGATTTACATGGAAAAGATGTATGTAAATCCGGAGATTTTAGGTGTTTAACCTTAATATCTCCGGAAGAAGTTGTAGAAAGGTCGTTATCTCTTCTTTGAGTTTTTATAGTTGTTCCAACCGGTCATTCCACCTGCTAATAAACTATGTATGATTCCTATCATAAGGTGTTTAGGCTTTTAAATTTTCAAACAATGTTATAAAATATAAATGGTTATATTAATCCGGAGTACTGATTTGGAATATAAATACCTCACGCAAGAACTTAGACAGAAAATTGATAAATATGTCCAAACATTCCCTGTAAAAGAGCAGGTAATAATTCCTGCATTACATCTTATATATTCAAAATACAGAGATATAGAATTTCATCACATGGAAGAGTTGGCTGAATATTTACAGGTTCCTTTAAGTCATATAGAAGGTGTCATTTCTTTTTACGATATGTTTAGGAGAAAAAGAAAAGCAAGACATCATATAAGATTGTGTAAAAATCTTCCTTGCCACATAATGGGCTGTAAAAAGTTGTTGGAGCTTTTTGAAAAGATTACAGGAGAAAAAGCCAACGAAGAAAGTAAAAATGGTAGATTTTACATAGAAACTGTAGAATGTATAGGAGCATGTAGTGTGGCTCCAGCTTTTATGATAGACGATGATTTGTACGATGGAACAAAAATAACAGAGGAAAAGTTATATGAGATACTATCCAAATATACCTGATTTAAATGCAAACAGCTCTATTAACCTACTTTTAAAAAGGGCAAAAGAAAACAGAACTGTTGATATCCAAGAGTACGAAACAACCGGAGGATACTCCGCTTTAAAAAAAGCCCTTACGAGATTCACTCCGGAAGACATAGTCATAATGGTAGAAGAAAGTACTTTAAGAGGTAGAGGAGGAGCCGGATTCCCTACAGGTAGAAAGTGGAGATTTGCTCTTTCAAACCCAAAACCAAGATACCTTATCTGTAATGCAGATGAAAGTGAACCCGGAACATTCAAAGACAGAATAATAATAGAAAGAGACCCACACCTTTTGATAGAAGGTATGATAATATCCGGATACGCTCTTGGAGCTGAGATGGGATTTATTTACATAAGAGGAGAATATCCGGCTGGAGCCATGATATTGGAAGACGCGATAGAAGAGGCTCGT
>NZ_DAIDMN010000033.1 GCF_027448985.1 Sulfurihydrogenibium sp. | reverse complement strand
AAAACCAAAAGGTTCTGATAAACTTGGAACAAAAGTAGAACTAAAAAACATCAACACTTTCTATAAGAAGGTCAAGAGATTCTCTCATTATAAGGGCTAACGCTGTATCTATTACGTCAGATGATGTTAATCCAAGGTGTATGTATCTTCCGTTTTCTCCTACTTGCTGTGCTACAGCTGTAACGAATGCTAAAACGTCATGGTTGTATACTTTATCTAACTCGTTTATTCTTTCTACCGTTTCGTCATCTATATGGGTTTTTTCTATAATCTCTTTTAAGGCTTCATCTGGTATTTTACCGAGTTTGTTCCATGCTTTACATACTGCTATCTCTACATCAAGCCACTTTTGAAATTTGTTTTTTTCACTCCATATGTAGCCCATTTTTTCTCTTGTGTATCTCTTTATCATGAAAGCTCCTCTTTTAGTATTTTGTTGACAAGTTGTGGGTTTGCTTTTCCTTTTGTTTCTTTCATTATCTGTCCTACTAAAAATCCAAGTATTTTTTCGTTTCCGGATTTGTATTTTTCTACTTCCGCTGGGTGCTTTTCTAAGACCGCTTTTACTATCCTTCTGATTTCATCTTCGTTTGATATCTGTTTTAATCCTTTTTCTTCTACTATCTGTTTTGGTGATTTTCCTGTTTCAAATGCTATATCGAATACTTCTTTTGCTATTTTTCCGGATATGGTACCATCTGTTATTAATGATATAAGCTGAGCAAGGTTAGAAGGTGTTATAGGTGAGTTTTCTATTTCTATACCTTTGTCGTTTAGTTTTCCAAGTAGTTCGTTGAGTATCCAGTTTGATACAAGTTTTGGGTTTTGAGGGAATATTTTTACTACTTCTTCAAAGTAGTTTGCAAGGTTTTTATCAGATGTTAAAACTTCTGCATCGTAAGAAGGTAAGTTATACTGCTGAATGTATCTGTGGTATTTTTGGTCTGGAAGTTCCGGAAGGGAGTTTTTAATCTGTTGTATTTGGTCTTCTTTTAAAACTACAGGTAAAAGGTCTGGGTCAGGAAAGTATCTGTAATCGTGGGCTTCTTCTTTTGTTCTCATTGTGTAGGTTTTTCCGGATTCTGGGTCAAAGAGTCTTGTTTCTTGGATTATTTTTTCTCCTTTTTTAAGGAGTTTTGCCTGCCTTTCTATTTCGTACTCTATGGCTTTTACGATGAATCTAAAGGAGTTGATGTTTTTTAGTTCTACTTTTGTTCCAAGTTTATCAGAACCTTTTGGTTTTAGGGATATGTTTACATCACATCTGAGTTGTCCTTTTTCCATATCCGCTTCTGATACGCCTATGAATCTCATTATGTTTCTTAGTTTTTCCAAGTATTTTCTTGCTTCTTCTGCAGATGATATATCCGGTTCCGTTACAATTTCCATAAGTGGAGTTCCGGCTCTGTTTAAATCTACATAGGACTTACTTCCTTCATGAATCGTTTTTCCTGCGTCTTCTTCTATGTGAAGTCTGTGAATCCGGATTTTTTTAAATTCATCTACTACTTTTATCTCTATGTATCCATCGGTTGCTAATGGTTTATCATACTGGGAAATCTGGTAGCCTTTTGGTAAATCTGGATAAAAGTAATTTTTTCTTGCCATTATAGAGAGATTGTGAATTTTACAGTTTAAAGCCAATGCAGCTTTTACAGCGTATTCTATGGCAGTTTTGTTTATGACAGGTAATGTTCCGGGATGAGCTAAACATACTGGGCATACATTTGTGTTAGGTTCAGCTCCAAACTCAACTTTACAACCACAAAACATTTTTGTGTTGGTACTCATTTGGACATGGGTCTCAAGACCTATTACCACATCAAACTCTTTTTCCAACAAAACAGCAGACTCCATTATTCTTACCTCTAAATTATTTTTTTCCAGTTAAAGGAGCTTTTAGATTTTTAATGGCTCTCTCCGATGCGAATTTATAACGAATATCTTGTTTAGCTAACTTTTCTAACTCAGCTTTTATCTGTTTTTCCGCTTCGTCAGAAGCATTTTTATAACCTAAAACGTACGCTACAATAGCAACAAGTGCAAAACCGAAAAACTCAACAATTTTACCTATTACGACAGATGTGGATTGTAAAAATAAACCACCTACCGCCATTACTATTCCAGTTGCAAGAATTATTTTCCAGTATCTTAAAATGGTCTCTCCTAGCATAGCGACTCCTTAATGAAAAATATTTGTAATATTATACTTGAAATTAAGCTCATTTTGATGTATATTATTTATCTGCTAACGGAGGAGTGGCTGAGTGGACGAAAGCGGGTGATTTGAAATCACTTGAGGGTTGACAGCCCTCCGGGGGTTCGAATCCCTCCTCCTCCGCTTCTATAATATAATTTTTCAAAAATTCGGGACACCCCCTGTTTAAAAAAACCTTGTATGACAACAATTGTCGGCTGTCCCAGTGCACATTTTTTGTGCATTGTATTTTTATTTCAAAAATTCGGGACACTTCAAAAGAAAGTAAATTTTGATGTATCTGTTCCGGATTTGTATTTTAGTCCATTTTTGTAAATCTTAAGGCTATAAGAATAGTTGATATCGCAAGCACTCCTATATTGCTTACATTCTGCACCTACCTTCCAAACGCAGACCATACCACGCCTGCATTCTTTTTTGCAGTCTTCCCATTTAAAACTGTTTGCACGCTTACATTCTTTTAAAACCCAGTCTCCACCGTTGTAGCGTTGATATGTTATCCATAATGGCTTAACAAGGATACTCTTGAGGTAGTAAGCAAAAGCATAAAAATGTTGTGTGCTGTAAGGTTTTGTATAATCCGGATATACAGGTCTTAAGAGAGTGTCTAAAAACTTGGGGGTAAGCTGGAAGTATCCGATAGAGCTATGACCGTCAAGACTTATTCTCCATTTGCAGTTCGTCTCTGTTTTAGCAAGCCCAAGATTAAACCACCAAGGAAAGTCTTCTGCAATAACCTTAACACTTGCCTGTTTAGTAGGTTCTAAGATTTTTAAACAATTATCCTTATCCGAAGGCGAAGACCAAGCCAGTGTATAAAAGAATAGCAATACTATAAAGCTTTTTATCCTCATCGTTCCATTCTACCACTCCAACTTTCAAAAGTCTTGCCACATAGTATGCCACGAGCCCCGCAGACCATAGGAAAATTTTTCTTGCAAGAGCGGATGCGAGCTCCTGTGAAATCATTGAAAAACTAAGCGCGATATAGAGCATTACAATTGCGAACATAATCTCAAGTCCATAGTAGCGGAAAATTCTTTTGATGTAGTTCACCTGCACACCTCCTGAGCTTGTCTTAATTTCTCGCTGTAAACTCTGCACATGCGGTAGTTCTCAAGGAGTATCTGTAGCAGTTCTGGATAGCTCGTATTCGGGGTTGGTTTGATGTATTGGGGCTCTCCTATATCCGGAATTTGACATTTAACCGGTACGCTAACTGTTTTGTAGGCTACCTTTTCCGCACAAGAGAAAAGTAAAGAGAAAAGTAAAAAGGTAGGAAATAGCATAACCGCTTTTTTCACGGCAAAGCCCTCTCCACTTCTTTGTATTTGTTTAGCATCTCTTGTAAAGCCTGACATTCGTTTATGTTTTGCGGTATTTCTATTGTTAGAGGTTCATAAATCTTTTCTATCTTTACCCTCTGCTTTTTAAACTCTTTAAGTTTTTTCTCGTAATCCGCCTTCATGCTTTCTATCTGTGCGTTCTGGACTTCTATTTTGGTGTTGCATTCTGTAAGCTCTTGTCTTGTTTTTGTAAGCTCTTCTTTGATTTTCATGTGAAGGTGGCGTTCGTGTATAAGTCTTGTTGCAAGCAAAATACAAGCGACTAATAAAACAAAAGCGAAAGCTCTTAACATCATTTTAGAAAGGTATAAAGCTCTTAACATCATTTTAGAAAGGTATAAAGCTCTTAACATCATTTTAGAAAGGTATTTTGATGTCAATATTTAGCAATTCTTCGAGAGTTGTTGCACTGTTTATTTCCTGTTCTTTCTCATTACTCCAATTTCTTATGTTATTTCTTAACTGATAAATTTGAGGATATTTTTCCTGGATTGATAATCCGAGTTCATTGCATTTAACAATAGTCCAATCTGTTTCTTTGAGTTTAATATTTGCTTGCCATTTAACTGTATCAATAAATGCAGATTTAAGTGTATCTAAATCTGTTGGTATAATCCATTTTTCTTCAAATTTTGTTGGCATTCCGTTTTCATCATATTCACTTGGTGTAATTGTTTTTGGTTCAAAATTTTCATAAATTATATCGCCAAGTTTGAGTATTTTTATCATTTCTTATCCTCCTATATTTCTAAACTTTTTTTACAGTACTATATTTGATACTATGTTTCTTGGTACACCATTACTGTCTCTGACAATGTTAGTTATATAATCTCTTGCTGATTTAACGTTACCATTTTCATCAATGAATTGAAGGTAAGCTATATTAATCGAACCAAGAGAGATAGAGCTTAGTACTGCACCATTTCTAATCTGTATGTTATTATTTGAAACATTTACTGAACTAATTGAAAAAGTACAAAATGAGTTATTAATGTCTGACCAATCTCCAATATGACCAACTAAATGTGCAGGACTGTTAATAGTTATAAGATTTTTATTGTTATCAGGTCTGTTAAACCAATTAAATGTTATAACAGATGGAGTAAGATAGGATGATTGAGTACCATATAAAACAAATTTATTCCTCCAAGTATGATAAACTGGGTTACTTGGTAACCCAATATTTGTTATTTCTATATATGTATTGAGAAAATGTAGTTTTGAATTTGCTAGGAGAAAACATAGTAGTAAATACATATATCCATATACATTATACCAACCAACTCTTATTGTTTTCCAATTTCCATTTATATATACAGTTCTATTTTCTATTGAAATCGAAACTTCACCAGATGTTGTATAATCAATATCCGATAGTAAATTTATATATACAACCCCACCAGCAGGAACACTATTAATTGCTTTTTGCAATGTTTTAAATGGTCTATTTACACTACCATCATTTCCATCATCCCCATTAACCTGATCAACGTAAACTGTTTTCGACATCACTGAGTTAGCATCTGCTATTAGTTGATTTACAAGAGCTTGTCTGTTTGGGAAAGTGATAGTTTGTAGATTACCGTTGCGGTCATAGTATTGCATTGTAATATTGCCTGTGGGTGCGCTTACAAAATCTACCCACTTTCTAATTGCCTCATCCATGTTGGTGAGGTTCATGTCTGCTCTTTGTGCGAATCTTGCTAAGTCAAATGTTGGCATCTTTTACACCTCCTATATGGTATTAAGCCTTAAACTGCTTATTAATGCAGATATGTTTGCTGTGTTTTGAGCTAAAATGTAGCTTAAAGTGTTTATGTTTGTTGCAAGCGCTATTTGGTTTGTCTGTAATGTTTCTATGTCTGAGAGTATTTTTTCAATGTCTTCTTGTATTCTCTCTATTGCGGAAAAAACTTCTCTGTCGTTTGCGAAAAGCCTATCCCTTGCAAGTTTAAGTAGTTCTATATCCTTTCTGAGCGTTTCTACACTCTGAGTAGTAGTGAATATATTGTCAAGAATCATTAAATCCTGCTGTGTCTCATAGAAGGGGATATATTGGAAATTTACATATCTTTGGATATTTGAAAATGTTAGCTGGATTTTAAAGATTTGTCTTAGTGACGGCGGGAAAGGATATGGCGGTTTTGCAATCATAAAGAGTGTTCCATCGTCAAGGTATAGCCCAAAGGTTCGTCCCCAGTCGGTCGCTTCTTCTTGCGGTATATCAATCAAAAATTCTACTGTATCGTTAGAAATGGGTATGTATCCTGAAATATCTCCGCTTTTCCACACGCCGGGTAGTGTAGTTAGCGTTGGGTCAAGAGGTATATCTTGATTGGATACTCTGTAGCTTTGTGGTTTTATGCTCTTCCCTGTGCGTGATGCGTCGGAGAGCTTTAGTATTCCCTGTGTTGTCAATATGCTCTGCCCTACTGCCATTTTACGCCTCCATTATTGCTGTAGCATATAGTTCTGCTGTCGTGCCAAAGTAGGTAAAGCATCTTCCTTGAGCTTGCCACTCAAACTTGTCTATCATCTCAGTTGCTCCCCAGCTTTCAGCCATTGTGCCGGAGTATGTGAAACATCTTCCTCTTGCAAGATAAGTAGCAATCAGTTCCTCAAGTAAGCTTCTTTCGTTTTTATATTCGTTTATAAGGTTTATAAGCTTATCTATAAGTTCGGGTGTTAGTTCTTTGTTTGAAATTCCGACATCTACCTTAAACCTGTATGGCTCTCCGTTGTATTCGTACCATTCCTGAATATTCCCTTGCAGATTCAAAGTTTCTAAAACTTTTAACAAAGCATATTTGGTTCCTTTATATCTATGCAATTGTATTGCGTTCTTGAGTAAGTTTCTTTTTTCCTCAAGGCTATTTGCAAGTTCGTATCCTTCGATGTGAAACTGCCAAGCCAAAAGGTCCAAAAGCTCTTCCGGCAGTTCATCTATGCGTGAGTATATAAGGACATTTTGGACTTTTTCGTTTATGTCTGTGAAGGAGTTGTCAAATACTTCAACAAGTTTGGTAATATTTTCATCTTGTCTTAAACTTGGAGGCAAGACTTCTTTAATCATTCACTAAGCCTCCGTATTGTATCCTTTCAATAATACCTTTTGCTACTTGTTCTATTGAGATTTGGGTATAGACAGGAGAGATTACACGCACTCTATATGCTCCTGCTTCTTTCACTCTTTTTACGAGTTCTTCCGGAAGTATGTCTCTTCCTATTTTTGAACCAGTCCAAAGAATAAAATCTTGAATCGCTTTCTCTATGTTTTGTTGAATGTATGAAACTTTTGCTTCGTCTTTGCGGTGTATGTAATACTCAAGGTTTATAGCATAAGAGACTGTTTGTGGTGCGGAAACTATCACTTGGTCGGTTAGAGGTCTAACTTTTTCGTCGGAAAGATATTTTTTTACAAGGTCTATCATTTCTGTGTTCGGAAGTTCTCCATCTTGAAGTAGGAAAAGCACCTTAACCACTCCCGGATTTGGACTGTAGACTTCAACATCATCTATAAGCTGGTGCGCGGTTTTTGTGTGATATATGTAAGCCTCTCTTGAGCCCGCGTTGGAAAACCTTTCTATGGAAAGTCGTATTCTTTCTCTAAACCTTTCATCGTCTTCAGCATCTACTGCATACATAGACATCGTGATATTTTCTACTTTTGTGATATATGGTAAGGGGTCGAGAAGTTGGTTAATTTGCCCTATGGAAAAGCCGTTGCCAATAGAGCCAGAGATTTCACATTCCGCTGGTATATCTACATATGTTTTGCCAGTTTGTATTTTTGCTTCTTCTGTGGTTTTAAAAACAATTTCTCCTGCAGATACTCTTGTTCCTGCTGGAATAACCACATCAAAACCGAGAGGTTCATCAATACTAAATCTCAAAATAGTTTTTGCAGGCTGTGCAGGAAGTCTCTTTATGTTATACAACTCAGCAAGTGCATCAAGAAACTGTCCGCTTGCATAAGCCAAAAGGTTCTGTCTGCCTGTGTAGTTTATGTTGTTGTTGATTAGAGCTAAGGCGTAGGTTTGTAGATTTAGGATTAACCTCTCTGGGTCTGCTGGATATAAAGTCCTTCCAGTTAGAGTTTCGTATTGTTTAACTAACTCTTGTTCGTAAAATAATGGGTCGTCTTGTATAAACTTTACATCCATAAATTGTACTCCACTATTTCGTCTTGAATGTCAAGTAGTAAAGATATTTTTATTTTTCCACTGTAATCTTTTTCAAGTTTTACTTCTTTCACTTTTACTCTTGGTTCCCATGTTTCTATTGCATCCACTATTTCAGCTTTTATTTTTCCAATTGTCAGCTGACTAATTGGTTTATCTATAAACTGAAAAATATCTGTTCCAAACTCAGGTCTATGTATATCAGAGCCCTTTGGTGTAGTAAGAATTATTTTTATGTTTTGCTGAACACTTCTAACAATGTCATTCTCAATTAACTTTACCATACCAAAAAAAATAAATCAGAATTGTGATAGATTAAAGCGAAATTTTCCAATATTTTCAATGACTAATCATTTTTCTAATTGAGACAATATCTCAAGTCCCATTTTTGAAATTTTTCAATTTTGGGACTTGAGACAAAATCTCAATTGGAAAGGTAAATTTCTTTCAGATAATCTGGTAGAAGTTTAGAGGGATATTCTTTATTAGCAATTTTATCAAGCCACCACCACCAGTTTTCAAGAGGAGGGTTTATCTCTCCGGAATCCCTTTCCCACACAGGGTCAGCTCCATATTTAAGTACATGCTTAATAAGTCTAATATCGTATTCCTTTACTTTCTCTTCAAGTCCTCTTTCTTTGATGATATCCCTTGTAGGTAGAAAAACTCCGGCGGTGTATTGGTCGGTTGTCTCAAGAAGTTTACGCCCTGGTCTACCAGAAGTTCCTAAATCCCAGTCTTCAATCAATTCTTCATCCGACTCCTTTCTTAATGCTTCATATAAGCTTGAGTATCCCATCTTTCATATGACTCCTTAAATAATTTTCCACATCTCTCACTTTAAAATAAGTCCTAATCCGTAAAGTGTCGTCGGAGCTAACCACATAGTGATCTCCTTTTATGAAGATAAGAAAATGTTCTCCATCTTTTATCTCAGCATAAACCCTTTCTGGCATCCTAATTACATTGTATACACTATTTTGATATTCTTCAATAGTTTTAAAACCAAATTCGTCTTTATGTTTGTTGAAGTGTTTTGTCAAATTTCTCTTTGAATCTTTGTATGCATTAACTCCACCTTCAGGTCTCAACCAGTCTGCTCCAAGATGGGCTTTTATTCTCTGAGAGATTTCAGCGGAAGATAGATTTTGGTAAAACTCCTCAAGTTCTCTTTGAGCTGGTGTGTCTTTTGCAAAGTCTGGTCTTTCAACCATTACGGGTAGTTCTACCTCATCCTCGTAAGCGACGATACGGCATCTGCAGTGAATGTGTGCGGGTGGCCACTTGTTAGGAATGCTTGCGGTAGAGCCTTTCCATGGCTCTTTCAATATTGGTTTCAATTCCTTAATAATAATTGGGTCTTCGGAGTGTTCAATTGTATCAAGAATTCTAATCGCATCATCAGTTCTGAAAATTCTTCCATCTAAACTTCTACAAATGCTGCATGTAAGTCTATCATTTGTTGCATCCCATCTGTAATATTTCACTCGTGCCTTCTGGAAAGCCCTTAGTCTTGCAGAGTTTCTGAGATAATTCACCGAAGTATCTATTATTTGTCTTGCTTTCCATTCTGTCTGAGGTTTGATATATTCCCCAAACTGGTTTAAAAACTCTCTTATTCCTTCTTGCCCACGACCTATAGGGTTTCCTTGTTCAAGATAGTATTTATTCATCCAGTTAATCACCCGCAAACGAAGTTGAGTATCTCCTTGAAAGAATCTACCAAGATAAAAATCGTGCAACTTTAAGGTATAGTTTATGCTTCTTTCATCTGCTATACGAAAATCAATAAAATCTTCACTATTTACTCTCTGAAGAATATTTAAGGGCAAGGCTTGAGCTTGTGTCTTTTTGTATATGTCTTCCAGCCCTTTAAGAAGCTTATCTTTTACATTATCGGGTAGTTTCATATGTTCTTCCAGTGTAAGTAAAAGTATCCTTGAAAAATCATTAAAACTTACAAAGAATTTTGATATAGCAATGAGTTTTTGAAAAGCGGATTCAAGTCCTTTGTTGAGAGAAGGCAAGACTATGGAAAGGAGTTTTCGGACATACTCATTGCCCTCTTCGTCCCAAGCTCCTTCCTTTTTGTCCCACTCCATTACTTCCTCCTTACAGGATATCCGCCAGCAGGTTCCTTGCTTCTTCCACTGAGATAACTCCACCCTGAAGAAGACTCAAAACCCATTCAACTTTTGTTTTTTTAGCATCTTCTTCATCTTTTGCATTAAAGCTTGGTGGGTTGGCAAAGATTACATTTACATCATCCGGAAATATACCTTTGAGTGCTAAATGAAGCTTGTAGGTGTATTCAAGAAATCTTTCAATTATATTATGATAATTTTTCAGCTGGGATATAAAAATATGTAAAGAAACTGAAGCCCAAGTTTCAGTATAGCCATCTGAGAAGCCAAGTAGTGCTGGTTGAGCTTTAGCGGATTCAATAGTCCACTTTTCAAGAGTTGAAAGAAGTTCTTTTATACCACCAATGCTTGCTGAAATATCCTTAAAGTTTACTTCTGTTCCTTCAAAATGAAGAAATATACCTTTATTTAGATTTTCAGTGATTGATTTTCCTGTTTCTTCAAGAAATTTCTGTAATCTTTCTTGATATTCTGATTCTGTTTCTGATGGAGCTTTAGGTAATGGCGGAAATTTGACATCAAGGAAACCAAGAATTCCAAGTTTTTTAGCAAGATTTGATATTTCTTCTGTAAATTGATTTGTTGTATTTATTAGTGATAGAGATGCAAGCATTGGCGGTATTCCGTACGGAGAGCCATCTATTGTCAAAAGTGGAATGTATATATATGTTTTGGGATTGAGTTCTCTTATCTCGTTGTTAGACAGTATTTGATAGGGTTTGAATTCGTCAGTTTCTTCATTGTATTCAAAATAGATATCCTTTGGATGCACTCTTACAATTTTTGCAACTCCATCAAGTTTTTCTGAAAGGACAATCTCACAAGAGATAGCCCCATAGAGTATTATTTGAGTTATGAGAGAGTTTACAAGAGCATCAATGTTTTGCTGTGATGCAAACAACTGTATTTCTTTTTTTGCATTTTCGTTTTCAGGTACTATTTCAACTGTATGTCCTGTGTTTGCTAAATTTACAAAAAGGTTGTGAATCTGAGAAAGAATTGGATTTGTAAATACAGCTTGTTCTATCTGTTGAAGAGCTTCTCTTGGGTATTTTGGATTTATAACTCTTGATATTACATCTTTGGTTTTTGGTAAGTAAACAGAGAGTGGTTCTACACTTTGCCTTCCGGGTTTAATATCATTCTTCTTAAAAAGATTTAAAAACCATTCTTTTACATTCATAAAAACCCTCTAAATTATATAAATAGGAAGTATTTCTTTTTTATCTTCTTGAGAATAAGAATAAACTGCCAAAGCAAGAGACCAGAATCTGTCTGCGTGTCCTTCCTCTGCCCTGCCTTCATAGCGAATATTTCCTGCATCAGTCACTGTTCTTTTTACAGAATGCAAATCCTCCCTTAAGTCATTATCTTTAGGAATTTTAATGAGTTTATCCTGAAATTTAGCCTTCAATCTTTCTGCAAGCTCTTCTTTCATGCGTGCTGTAAAATACACTCTCAAAACCTTTGTTTCTCCCCACTTTTTTTGAATCTCTTCCGCCAGTTGCATACCTATACCGGTTTCATCTATTGCAACTTTTTTTGCAAACGCTGAAATGTGGTCTATGATTTTGAACTGCTGAGAAAAAGGAAGATTTCTCAATATTTCAAGCCTTCTCAGATATAAAACTGAACCAAGTTTTTCAATGACAGATATACATGTAAGGTCGTGCCTTCTTCCGATATCTACTCCCACATATATATCACCTTGCAAACTCCTTAAATCGTCAGTAAGCACATTTTCCTCTTCACAAGCTTGAATAAGCTCATAAGAAAGCAAAACCTCCTTCTCATCAAGAAACTCACAGAGATATTCTGTCTTCCAAGCGTTTTCGTTTTTTATTCCTCGCTTGAGTTCCTCCACATCAATGTTTAACCCCTTCTCAATGGCATCATAAATAGTTAGCTTCATTCTAAACCAGAGCGGGTCATCTTTTGCCGTTTCCCACAAGAAATAAAAAACATCTTTCTTGCTTCTTGGAGTGGAAATAGCAATTAGTTTGTATTCTTTCTTTCTTGTG
The DNA here is from genome assembly GCF_027448985.1 of Sulfurihydrogenibium sp. Lineage (GTDB taxonomy): Bacteria > Aquificota > Aquificia > Aquificales > Hydrogenothermaceae > Sulfurihydrogenibium. The sequence goes on along the minus strand of NZ_DAIDMN010000033.1, from coordinate 1,843 downwards.
ATGGTTGGGAAAACCGCCTGATAAACCTCAAAGCCCTTGTCAAAAAAGCTTGCTTCGTCCATAATTACATCACCTGTAAATCCTCTTACAGTTTCGGGTTTACTGGGAACTGCAATAATTCTTGAGCCATTTGAAAATCTTGCTTCAAGGATGTTTGCTACGGCATCTTCAAAAAATTCAACATTTGCATTTTTTAGAGCATTTATATGCATTCTTACCTTGTCCATAAATTCTTTACTTTGCCTTTCAGAAGGTGAAATTACTAAAACTTTATGATTTTTGAATGTAATGCATCTTTTGATGGCAAAGTAGCTAAGTAGAAAGCTTTTTCCGGTCTGCCTACTCCACAGCAAGACGCTGTATTTGTGTTTTTCAATTTCTTCTAATGCTTCTTGTTGATATGGTAATAGTATGCTCATGCTCCGTAAATCTCCTTGAGCATTTGTAATAAATCTTCTTTGCTTACTGTGTCTTTTTGAGCTGTTTCTAATATCTGTTTAACTTTTTCTGCTCTGTATCTTTCAAGCTTTTCTATGACTTTTGCTAATCTATCAACAGAAAGAATGAGTTCTTCTGGTTTTTCAAAATCCATCATCTCAATGTCTTTTACAAACCTGAAAAGCCTATTTGCAAGAATTTTTGTGATACCTTCCATCACATCCGATGCAGGCTTTTCTTTAAGTGCTTCAACTAACACTTTTGTTTCTTCGTATACTTCTTGAAACTCTTTTGCTGCATCCGCATAACTCTTGAGAGTTCTATGAATTGAACTTTTGCTGATATCATACCCTTCCGCTTGAAGAATATTTGCAATTGTTTTTATGTCTTTTTTCTCTTCGTGATACATATAAACTATTCTATCTATGATGTGGTATAAATTTGCTTTTGATTTTCTTGCCATTTAATCCTCTTTACTTTTCTTCTTCAATAAAAGTTATTCCTGCATCTTTTATTGTTCCCTCTGACACATCAATACCTTTTGCTGTAAGTTTGTAATATTTAATGACTTTGAAAGGCTTAAATGGATGCTCTAATTCTATTTTTTCTACATAACCTTTATCTACAAGATATTGAAGTGATTTTCTGATATCGTCATCAGAGTAGTATTGATATAAAATTCCAATTATAGTTAGCTCTTCTATCTCTTTTGGATATATCCTTTTAAGAAAATCTATTATCAATCCTCTAAGTGCTTTCATTGATTTCATTTTTCCCTCTTGGCTTCAAGTAGTTTGATAAGCTCTACTATTCTTTCAAAAACTCTTTCTATTCTATCTTCAAGCCTGTTTAACTCTCCTCTCCACCCGGAAACATCTTTGTAATGTTCTTCTTTCGTAATAAAATCAGTGCTTATTTGCTCTATCTTTTTGTTTAAGGAGCTTAACTCTTTTTGCAGAGTTTCTATTTGTTTTTCGAGAGATTGATTTGCTCGATATAATATGTATATAGCCACTATTGTTATTATAGCAGGAGGAACATCTTTAAGAAGAATATTTTCCATTTTTTTCCTCTAAGTAATCTGATAATTTCATAACTATGTAAGGTTCTTCTCTATCTGCTTTTATAACAAGTTTATTAGCACCTTGAAGCATTGATGAAATTGAAGTTTTTTTTCTTGCTTTCACTTGAATTAAGCCGATTTTTTCTACATATAAATCAGCTGAACCCAGAGAGCCGGCTGAACGAACTACCTTAAATCCATATTCTTCAAATATTTTCTTTACAAGCCTTTCTACTCTTGAACCTTTCGCTTTTGCCTTCATACCAAAAAAATAAATCAGAATTGTGATAGATTAAAGCGAAATTTTCCAATATTTTCAATGACTAATCATTTTTCTAATTG
>NZ_DAIDMN010000032.1 GCF_027448985.1 Sulfurihydrogenibium sp. | reverse complement strand
AAAACAAGCTGGAAAGTACGACCTTTATTCTGTAGGATGGTTTATAAACAGAAATACGATAGATAACCCTCTTCTTCCTACAAGTGGAAGCGATGTAACTCTTTCTTTAAAAACAGGAACCGGAACAAGGGATTTTTACAAAGCTGTTTTATCTGCAAGTAAAATAATTCCGGATAAAATTTTCTATACAGATTTTATCTTTTCAGTAAAAGGTAGCTTTGGGTTTGTTGAGAAGATATCAAAAAGTATTCCTCTTGACGAGCTATTTTTCGTAGGTGGTGACTTTACGATAAGGGGTTTTGACTGGGGTAGAGCTGGACCATTAGACGAAAATGGAAACCCTGCTGGTGCAAAGAGACAGATAGTTCTAAACTATCAGGTTGCCCATCCAATAGTTGAGAGATTTTTATGGGGATTTGTATTTTTAGACCAAGGTAAAGGTTTTGACAAAGGAAATCCTTTTTCTAACATGTATAACTCTGTAGGTGGGGGTCTTAAGATTATTACTCCTTTTGCACCTATAGAGCTTTACTATGGTAAAGTTTTAAATCCACCATCTGGAGTTAGTGGTTCAAGATTTGGATTTATATTAGGTACATTTTTCTAAAAATAAATTGTAGGAGTGATGTAATGAGAAAAATTTTGTCTGTTTTTATGTTGGTTTTTATGTTGGTAAGTGTTTCAAAAGCTGTAAACGTGGCTTACGTTGATATGGAAAAAGTAATGAACGAATCTGAAAAAGGTAAAAAGTATAAAAGAGATTTAGAAAATAAGCTTACCTTTTATCAAAACAAAGCAAGAGATATTCAAAACAAGATACAAGAGTTACAAAAACAACTTCAAAGCCCAGCTCTAAACGAAAAAGCAAAAGAAGATAAAAGAAAAGAGTTGAGAGAATTAGCAAGACAACTTCAGACATTGGAAACACAAGCTAATGAAGAACTAGCAAAAATGAAAGCGGAAGCGGAAAAAAGTATGGTTTCCGAGATTAAGAAAATAGCTGAAAAAATAGCAAAAGAAAAGAACCTTGATGCAATATTTTACGGTGGTCTTGTAAGTGGTGTTTTATATGCAAGCCCAAAACTTGATATAACTAATGAGGTTTTGAAGGAGTACAACAAACAAAAATGAAGTTATCTCAAATAGTTAACATAGTAAACGGTAAAATTGAAAATTTTAAAGAAGATTTTAATGTGAAGGGTCTAAAAAGTATAGAAACAGCTACGAAAGAAGATTTAACCTTTACAAAAGACCCTAAAAAACTTGAAAAAACATCTGCAGGAGCTATATTAACTCCTTATTTTGTTGAAAGTTTAGATATACCACAGATAGTTGTAGATAAACCGGATATTGCATTTTATAAATTAATTGAGGTTTTTTATCCGGAAGAGAAGAAATCCGGATACATATCACCAAAAGCTGTTATAGGAAATAATGTAGATATAGACTCTACCACATTTATAGATGATTTTGTTGTTGTAAAAGATAATGTAAAAATAGGTAAAAATACCATCATTTATCCTTTTACATACATAGGAGAAAACACTCAGATTGGAGACAACTGCATTGTGTATCCATCGGTTGTTATCTATAAAAATACAGTTATTGGTAACAATGTAATAATTCACTCTGGAGCGGTTATAGCAGCTGACGGGTTTGGATACTATCAAGAAGGAAAAGAGAGAAAAAAGATTAAACACGTAGGAAAAGTGATAATAGAAGATGATGTAGAAATTGGTGCAAATACGACAATAGACAGAGCTTTAGTTGATGAAACTGTTATTAAAAAAGGAACAAAAATTGATAATTTGGTAATGATAGGACATAACTGTAAAATTGGAGAGAATACGGTTTTAGTATCTCAGGTTGGAATAGCCGGAAGTAGTAAAATAGGAAACAATGTCATTTTAGCAGGGCAGGTAGGTGTTGCAGACCATATAACGATAACCGATAATGTGATAGTAACAGCCAAATCCGGAGTAGGAAGTGATATTACAGAAAGTGGAATATATGGTAGCTCTATCAATGCAATAGAGTGGAAAAGGTGGAAAAGAGTTATGTCAATCATTTACAAACTTCCGGAAATAATAAAAAAATTAAAGGTAGAATGAGAGAAAGAGATTTTGAAGCAATAGAGTACAACAAATTTTTACAGCTTTTATCCGGTTACTCCCATAACGACCTAACAAAAAAAGTTTTAGTTAACCTTAAACCTTTTGACAATCCGGACAAACTTCACAAAGAGATAAAAAAAACCGAAGAACTCTTTTCCCTCTATATAAAAAAAGGATACCTACCTTTAACAGAGTATCCGGATATTTCAGAATCTCTAAAAATCGCAGTTATAGAGGATAGTATACTATCTACCAAAGAACTGTTTGATATTGCAACATTATTAAAAGTTGTAAAAGAGATAAAATCGTTTATAGAGATAAATCAAGTAGAAGCTTTAAAAAGTCTATACCACAACCTTACACCACTAAAAGAACTTGAAAAAGCTATAATAGACAGTATAGACAACACTTACTCCGTAAAAGACAACGCATCCACAGACTTATCAAAAATTAGAAATCAGATAAAAGAAGTAGAAAAACAGATAAACAACCTTTTAGAAAACTTCCTCAACAAATCAGCTTACGAAGAAGCTATTCAAGAAAGGATAATAACCCTTAGAAGAGAAAGATTTGTAATACCAATAAAGTACAACTATGTTGGTAAAATAAAGGGAATAATTCAAGACAGGTCATCATCCGGAAACACAGTTTATATAGAACCTTTTGAAGTTGTTCCACTGAACAACAAACTTTCTGACCTAAAACTCCAAGAACAGATAGAAATAAGAAGAATTTTAAAATTCTTGACCGATTTGGTCAGGTCAAAGATAGAATTTATAAAAAAATCATTTGAAACAGTTTTAGAGTTTGATATTCTTCAAGTAAAAGTTAGATACGCTAAGGAGTTTAACTGTACCTTTCCAAAAGAAGATAAAAATCTAAAACTTTACAACGCAAAACATCCTATTTTTTTACTAAAAAACAAACCTTTTAACCCAATCGATATTCTTTTGGAAAATAAAAAAGGTCTTGTCATAACCGGTTCAAACACGGGAGGTAAAACTGTTTTTCTAAAAACAGCCGGATTGTTATCTCTTTTATACAAAACAGCAATACCTATCCCAGTTGCCGAAAACAGCACGATAAAACTTTTTGACAAAGTTTTTATAGACATAGGAGATTATCAAAGTATAGAAGAAAATCTATCTACATTCTCATATCATATAAAAAACATAAAGGAAATTTTAACTCTTTCAAATGAAAACAGCTTAATTTTATTTGATGAACTTATTCCCGGAACGGACCCTGATTTTGCATCTGCTTTAGGGATAGCTATTTTAGATTATGTGAAAGAAAAAGGCAGTTATGTAATTGCATCTACACATCTAAAAAAAGTGAAAATGTACGTGTTAAACAGCGATTACTATCGTATAGCCTCTGTAGGATTTGATAAAGAAACGTTACAACCAACATATAAAATTTACTACGATACCGTTGGAGAAAGTATGGCATTTTACATAGCTGAGAAACTCGGTCTTCCTCAAAAAATTCTCCAAACAGCAAAAAAATATGTGGAAGAAGACGTATTAAAATTCCAAGATTTAGCAACAAACTTTTCAAAATTGATATCAAAATACGAAGAGGAAATAAAGCAGATTCAAGCTTTGAAAAATCAACTTCAAGAAGAAAAAGAAAAATACGAAAAACTTGTTCAACAACTTGAAAAAGATAAAAAAGAACGATGGAAAGAAAGTCTAAAAGATATCCAAAAGTACTTAGAAAATGTAAAAAAAGAAGGATACGAAATATTAAAACAAGTAAAAGAAGAAAAAAGTGGTAGCAAGTTGGAGAAATTCATAAAAACCAAAAAAATAGAACTCGAGAGTATGCAAAAAGAAGAAGTAAAAGAAGAGTTCAAAGAAGGAGATACAGTCCGGATAAAAGGGAAAAATCAAAAAGGTTATATAATCTCAATAAGAGAGGATAAAGCAAATGTAGATTTTGGTGGATTAAAAGTATGGATAAATTTATCGAATCTTGAAAAAGTAAAAGAAGATAAAAAAGAAGAAAATAAAAGCCTTAAAGTATCAAAACCACATTCTCAAATCATGCCATCTATAAATCTTATAGGAAAAACAAAAGAGGAAGCAATAAAAGAATTAGAAAAGTATATAGATAATGTTATCTTACAAGGATTAACAACGTTTAAAATTATCCATGGTTATGGAACCGGAGTTCTTAGAAAAGCAGTCAGAGAATATCTTGATAGATTACCTTATAAAATCAGATATGAAGATGCCCCATACCATGAAGGAGGTATGGGAGCCACAATCGTTTATTTGGAAAATCACTGAGGTAATGCTAAAGGTTCAATCATTTTTAGAATGTGTTTTGTACCATCTTCTTCAACAACTTCAATTGCTTTTACTCCGGTTGCATCCTCATCAATAGCAATCTCTTTTGGCTTAGGTACTATGTGTTCATGTTGTTCTAAAGTAATGATAAACTCATCATCTTTAGGGTCGTAGGATAAGCCTATTAATGGTTGTTTTTTTGTTTCAACTTGGTCTCCTATTTCCTCTCCAACAACCTCAATTTCTATCTCTTTTGAACCAAGTTGTTTTGAAAGTTTGTCAAAAAAACTTTCCCATTGTTCTTTTGGTAACACTTTTACCATTTTAACCCTCCTTTTTGATGTTTTTTTTAACTTTATAACTATTATTAAATATAACTCTTATTTTTTCAGATGCAACATTTCAAACATCATCAGATTCTACAGATTCTATGGCTGTCATTATCGCTTTCGCTTTGTTTACCGTTTCAAGCCATTCTTTTTCAGGTACTGAATCTGCTACTATTCCGGCTCCTGATTGTACGTAAACAGTATCGTTTACTATAACTGCTGTTCTTATTGCTATTGCTGTATCAAGATTTCCATCAAAGGATATATAGCCTACAGCTCCTGCGTAGACACCTCTTTTATCTGGTTCAAGTTCTTCTATGATTTGCATTGCTCTTACTTTTGGAGCTCCACTTACAGTCCCAACAGGAAAAACTGATTTTAAAACATCTAATGGATGTAGTCCCTCTTTTAAAACTCCGGATACGTCGGATACTATATGCATCACGTGAGAGTAGTTTTCAATGTACATAAATCTATCTACTTTAACAGAGCCTTTTAAAGCTACTTTACCAACATCGTTTCTTGCTAAGTCAACAAGCATAAGATGCTCAGCTTTTTCTTTTTCGTCGTTTAAAAGGTCTTCTTTTAGAAGTCTGTCTTCTTCTTCCGTTTTACCTCTTGGTCTTGTTCCGGCTATTGGTTTTGTAAGTATCTTTCTATCCATCACACTAACTAATATCTCCGGAGATGAACCAACTATTTTTATATCGTTAAAATCAAGATAAAAAAGATATGGAGAAGGATTTATAACTCTTATAGCTCTGTATATATCTATTGGGTCCGTTTTCAACTTTTTAGAAAACCTTTGAGATAAAACTACCTGTATTATATCTCCTTCACAGATGTATTCTTTTGCTTTTAAAACAGCCTTTTCAAAACTTTCCTTTGTAAAGTTTGATTTCCAATTTTGGAAATTTACTTCTTTATTTTTTAATGAAAGCCTTTTTATTTGTATCTCTTTTTTTAATTTTTCTTCTATTTTATTTATTTTTTCTATAGTTTTATTGTAGATTTCTTCCAAACTTTCGTTTTCTTCGTTTAATATAGCAGATACGATTATCTTTATTTTGTTTGTTAGATTGTCAAAAGCTACAACTTCATCACTTAAAAATAGATATACATCCGGAATGTTTAAAATATCCGGATTTTTGTCTCCAACAGGTTCATAAAATTTAACAACATCGTAACCTATGTATCCTATGTATCCTCCCCAAAAAGGTGGAAGGTTTTTATCTTTGTATGGTTTTAAATCTTTTATAAGGTTTTTTACTTCATCTATAGGGTCTTTTGTTTCTTTGTAAAAGATTTTTCCTTTGTTGTAGATTTCAATCGTACTGTTTTTTGCTCTGATGTAAAAATTTTCAGATGAACCTATAAAAGAATACCTTCCTACTTTTTCTCCTTTTTCAACACTTTCTAAAATGTAGTTAAACCTTCCTCCAGATGTTATTTTAAAATAAACGGACAAAGGAGTATCTACATCTAAGAGTATGTCTTTATAGATAGGAATAACGTTATATTCTTTTGCTAACGATTTGAACTCTTCTAACGAAATGTTTACCATCTAAAACCTCAATATTTCTGATATAAAGTTTTCTTCATCAAGCTTCTCTATTGCGTAATAGTCTGTAAGGTCAAGTTTTATTGGAGTTATGGATACGAAGCCTTCTTTTATGGCTGTGTAGTCTGTTCCTGGTTGACATTCTTCCAACAGAGCTTCTTCTCCACCTATCCAGTAATACTCTTCTTTTGAAGGAGATAAATATTTTACGATTTCTTCTTTGTAAGCACTTCTTCCTTGTTTTGTAAGTAAAAATCCTTTTATCTGGTTTTTAGGTATAGTTGGTATGTTTACGTTTAAAAAAACACCTTTTGGAAGTCCTTTTACAGCTACCGCGTTAACTATCTTTAACGATACTTCTGCAACTTCTTCATAGTTAGGATTTTTTGATGAACCAACAGAAAAAGCTATTGAAGGTATTTCAAAAAGTGTTCCCTCCCTTGCTGCTCCTACCGTTCCTGAGTAGAAAACATCGTTTCCTATGTTTGGACCTGTGTTTATTCCGGATAGACTTGGCATATCTTTTAAACCCGGAAAAAAGCTAAAACGAAAAATAAATTCAAAATAATAAACCGGAATTAATTTTGCTAAGTCCAACTACTCTCCTCTGTAAGTTGCTTTTCCTGTAGCTGTTTCCCAAAGTGTAACACTGACAACCTTTATATCCTCTTCTAAATTTGCTTCTTTCAACTTTTTAACTAAAAAGTCGTAAAAGTATTTTGCCAAAGCCTCCGCTGTTGGGCAAAAATCAACTTCTGTAATTTTATAACATCCAAACAACTCTTTAAACTTAGGGTATATTGGGTCATTAATGTCTATTATGAATGAGTGGTCAAACACATTATCAACCAAATCTTTCAACGCTGATTTTATGTGGTAAAAATCCACAACAACATCTTGTTCGTTTAACGTATCTGAACCTACCGTTACCTCCAAAACGTAACTATGACCGTGTAAATTGGTACATTTGTTATCTATCTGGATACCTTCAGATAGTTTAGCTGCTTTTCCGGATTTTAAGTCTTGTTTCCACACCCTGTGCCCAGCTTCAAATCTAAATATCTTTGTTATTTCATACTTCATTATCAATCCTCCTACTGTTTAAGTATACTCTTAATATTTCAGCTGCTTTTGGGTCTTCTTTAGCTTTTTCTGTGAGATTCATTATAATCTCTGATTCATCTTTCTCAATAGCTTTTTCTATCTTTTCATTTACTTCTTTTATCTCTTTTCCTGTATCTTTTTTATACTTGTAAAGCAAATACATAAAAGTTATAAATATTCCAAAAATAATAAATTGAATTAAGTTTTGTAGAAAAAGAGCTTTATTTACATAACTGGAAAGATCCTTTAACTGTTTATTTAAGTTTTCCTGATTTTGTTTTATCTCTTGGATATCGGAAATTAATATTTCCAAAACTTGTTTATCTTGGGAAGTTAGATTTTTTATTTTTTCTAACTGAGATAGCTTTTCTTCAAGTAGTCTCTGTTTTTGGGATAAGTTATATACTTGATTTTCAACCTTTTTTAGCTGTTCTTCTTTTACACCTTTATACTTTATAATTTTAGGCTCTACAACTGTTTGTTCTGCCATAGAGATATTGATAACTAAAATAAAAAAAATTATTATTTGTCTAAGAAAGTTCAATTTCTTTTGCCTCAAAGACAGGACCTTCATAACAGACTCTAATATAAGTATCATTTTTTACATCTTTTACTACACATCCTACACATATTCCTATGCCACATGCCATCCTGCTTTCTAGTGAAAGGTAACATGGTCTATTTTTTTCTATCGCTATTTTACTGACAGCCTTCATCATCGGTTTAGGTCCGCATACTATCAGTGGTGCGTCCGGATTTTTTTCAATGATATCTTCTAAATCTTGCGTTATTAAGCCTTTTTTCCCAAAGCTACCGTCATCTGTGTAGTATAAAACGTTAACACTGTTTTGGTTAATCCAATCTATCATAGATAAATCTTCTTTTTTTCTTGCACCGTATAGGGCTGTGTAATTTTTTCCTTTTTTCTTAATCTCTTTTATAAATAAACTAACTCCGGCAAAGCCTATCCCACCACCAACTACTATGTAGTTATCATAATTTTCCGGAAAAAGATTGTTCCCCAATGGACCAAGAACATTTATATATTCTCCTTCTCTCCTGTTTGTTAAAAACTTAGTTCCTTTTCCATAAACGTCGTAGTACAGAGTAATAACATCATCTTCAACATCGGCGATAGCAAAAGCTCTCCTTAGTAAAGGGTCATAGTAATCTTCCAAAGTCGGTTTTACCATCACAAACTGACCTGCTTTTGTAGTTTTTGCTATTTCTGGAGCTTTGAGTTTTAAAATATAAGTTTTTCCGCTTACAAATCGGTTTTCTGTAATTCTACACTCTAAATCGTAAATCACTTTTTTGCTCCGTAAAATTTTAGAATCTGTTCTACATGTCCTTTTGCTTTTACATTTTTCCATGCTTTTTTTATGTTTCCTTCCGAATCTATTATAAAGGTAGACCTGATAACACCCATAGTTTTTTTACCGTACATAACTTTTTCTCCGTAAGCTCCATACTCTTGCATTACTTTCTTTTCAGGGTCCGATAGAAGTATAAAGTTTAGGTTGTATTTTTCTTTGAACTTTTTATGGCTTTCAATAGAGTCAGGACTAACTCCAACGACTATACCATAGTCTTTAAGAGTATTTAGGTTGTCTCTAAAATCACAAGCTTCTGTTGTACATCCGGGAGTGTCGTCTTTCGGATAGAAGTATAAAATTATATCTCTTCCTTTACCTAAGTAGTCTTTTAAACAGAAGTTTATCTCTTTTCCGTTTTCATCTATTCCAGGCAGACAAAAGTCTTTCGCTTTTTCCATTTTAATACCTCCTATTTATACCTTTTTAAAAGTTCTTCTTGAATATCTTCCAATTTTACTCCACTATCTACCAATGCGACTAAAAGATGGAATAAAAGGTCCGCAGTTTCATAAACTATCTCTTCTTTATTTTTATTTTTTAAAGCGATTACTGTTTCTATCGCTTCTTCCCCGACTTTTTGAATGATTTTATCACTGCCCTTTTCGAAAAGTTTTGCAACGTATGAGTTTTCTGGATTAGCATTTTTCCTTTCTTGAATTTTTTCGTATAGTTTATGAAATAACTCAAAAGGTAAAGGTTTATCTTCTTTTTCTAAATTTAGATTTCTATAAAAACAGGTTTCTTCACCTGTATGACAGGCAGGACCCTCCTCAACAACTAAGTATATCAAACTATCTTCATCACAATCTATTTTTATGTCAATAATCTTTTGCAAATTTCCGGAAGTTTCTCCTTTTTTCCATAAAGACTGTCTTGACCTTGAGTAGTAAGTTGCATATCCGGATTTTATAGTCTCTTCTATCGCTTCTTTGTTTGCATAAGCTTGCATAAGAATTTTACCTGAGTAAAAATTTTGAGTTATAACAGGGACTAAACCGTTTGTATCAAATTTAACCTTACTTAAATCTATCAAAACAATCCTCTACAAAATTGATAATTATAAATAATTATAACACTTTAAATAAGATTAGTTAAATGGGAACTTTTTTAATAACTGTTCAAAACTACCTTTACTGAAAATGCCTTTTATAAAAATCTCCAAAAGTTCACTTAACTGTTCATCATCTACCTTATCCGGATTTTCTAAAACTTTACATTCCACTTTTCCTTTATCAAAATCATGGCTGACATGTATTTTTAAACGACCTATCCTTTTGTCTTTTTCATCTTTAAATTCCAACTTAAAAACGGAAGTTAAATCCTTTTTATCAAATTGGAAATCTAAAATGCTAACTTTAACTCTCTTTTTTCCTTTTTCCATAGTAGGTTAATCCCCCTTTTTAAGATTGATTTAACAACCTTAGTTCCCAGTTCAAAATATAGTTTAGCAAAAAAAAACATCCGGATGCAAAACAAAATTTTGTTTATAGATTTTTTATTAAACTCAATAATTTATCAATATCTTCGTATTTGTTGTTGTAGGTTAAGGTTATTCTTAACCTTGATGTACCTTGTGGTACTGTTGGTGGGCGGATTGCTTGAACAAATATTTTATTTTCCATTAGATAGTTTCTTATTTTTATGGCTTTTTCTTCACTTTTTACTACATAAGATAAAATGGGAGTATTATGAAAGTTTATATCTATTCCATTTTCATTTAATTTTTCATAAAGGTACTGTGCTTTTTTCAAAACATCAAACCTTCTAAAATCTTCTTCTGCCAACAATTTAAAGTTTTCTAAAGATATAAAGTTTTGGATTGGAGACAATCCTGTTGTAAATATTACAGACCTCATTTTGTTTACCAGATAATCTATAAGGGTATTACAACCACATATGAACGCACCATAACTTCCAACTGCTTTTGATAATGTTCCCATCTGTATTATGTTTTCCTTTGGTTTTATACTAAAATGGAATAAAGTTCCCCTACCTTCTCCGGTTATTCCTGTTCCGTGGGCATCATCAACTATCAAGACAGCATCGTATTTATCTACAATCTCAACTAACTTATCAAGAGGTGCAATATCACCTTCCATACTAAATACACCATCTGTTATTATGTATTTTATACCTCTTGTACTTGTTTTTTTTATTTTTTCTTCTAAATCGTTAAGGTCTAAATGTTTGTAAATAACTTTTTTTGCTTTTGATAATCTTATTCCATCTATTATGGATGCATGGTTTAACTCATCACTGAATATAACATCTTCTTCTTTTACAATGGCTTGTATCAATCCAACATTTGCCATATATCCACTTCCTACAACTATGCAACTTTGAGTTTGTTTAAAATTTGCTATAAACTCTTCAAGATCTTTTTGAATTTGAGTGTATCCGGATACCAAAACTGATGCTCCACTTCCCAAAGATAGTTTTTCTAAATTTTCTTTTAATTTTTCTTTGGTTTTTTGATTGTCCTTTAATCCAAGGTAATCGTTTGATGAAAAGTTTATAAAATCATCTGGAATAACCAATCTTTCTCGATAAAGATTTTTAGACTTTACCTCTTCTAAACTTTCTTCTAAAAATTTTATAAAATTTCTCAGTGTTTCCACCTTAAAAGATTTTAAATATTATTACAAAATTATATTATAAAAAGTTTGATAGATACATAGCCGTTACAGTATCCATGGTTTTGACATGGTTTACAATCCATGGTTTGAAGTTGTTTACAAGATAATCTTTTAAAGTTTCAACATCTTTATTTTCTTTTAACAGTTTTTCTAAACTTTTCAGTTCGAATAAAACTCTATCGTGTTCTCCTCTATGCATCGGATAAGCAAAAAAGTTATACTCACTCATCAGAGAATTTTCAAAGGAAAAGTGATTAACAACATCGTTTAAAAACTCTTCAAATACCTTAACTAATTCTTCAAAATCTGTTTTGTTATCTTCATAACCCAAAATCTTTTCATAAAGCTTGTTGACAATTTTTATCTCATCTTCATGAATTTCATTCATATCTTCCAAAGCAACTTTTGGTACTTCTCCTACATTTATCAACATATCAACTTACCTCCTAATTTAAGATTTTAAGATAATTATATCCTAAATCAAGAAAATTTTCAAAATTTTCAGTGTTTGACTTTAACTTTTATTTCATAAGTCAAACCATACAAAAATCCTTAACAGTTTTGGAAAAATATAAACACGGTGTTTATAGGACCGAAGGAAACCTTCACTACTTTTCCGACAACCTAAAGAAAACTTTAACCAAAAAGTTAGAAAACTTACAGATAGAAACCAAAAAGTTTTTACAAACAAAACAACTATCAGAAAAACTAAAAGAAAAAGTAATAGAAAACATAAATCCACCATCTGATGAAATTGTAGAAGAGGTAAAAAACAGTGTAGAATTACATACCAGTACACTTGAACAAAAACCAGACAGTTTCAACATAAAACTAAGAGCTGAGTTGAGTAAAAATATCGAATCACAGATAAGAGATTCCACATACTTGGTTTTAAACGAAGAAACCAGTAAAATAAATATATGAAAATATTGTATCTATATTCAAACAATCCATTTATGAAAACCTACATCATCTGCAAGATTTTGCAAAAAATATTTCCAAAAGTGATTTAGATTCGGAAGATATAAAAAACTTGATAGATGATTTTATAGATAAAAACAGTCTGTTTAGAACCTATGAAATAAGTAGTTTAGTTATGAGATTTTTAGGAGATATTTTAGAGCTTATAGTCAAAAATCCACTAACAAGTCAAGACAGAAAAAACAAACTCCAACAAGCTCAAGGGGAAGTTTACGCACTTTGGGCATTCAGTCCAAATTTTGACCCAACTCTTAGAATAAACATAGTGGAGAGAGCTATTCTTTATCAAGAACAACTTAAAGAAAATATGAATATGTTAAATCAAATAGTTGGTAAGTTAAAAAGTTTGGCTGGTAATGAGATGGCTATGTTTTTAGAAGTAATGGGACTTGTATCAAATCTTCCTTTAAGTTTAGTATTAAGTAAGTTGGAAAAAGCTGGTACTCTTGGACAGATTAGAAACGCTTTACTTAATACAAATAAAGATAACACAAATATAAAACCACCATCAACTTACGATGAAGTTTTAGATGAGATAAACAAAGACTTGGAAAATCTAAAAAGTTTGATTGAGTTGTCAGTGATAAACGCTGTAAACGCTGAAAAAGCTTTTGTAAACTCAACATCTATATATGTCAGAAACATAGTAAACAAACTTAATTCTGAAGAATATCTGGAATTCGTAAAAAGAATGTACGATGTTTTAAGTGTTAAAGGTTTGGAAGTTGAAAATGAGAAAATACTCAAAATGGTTAGGTTAGGAGAAATTTATACATATCTAAAAGAAACATTAAAAACATTAGAAGGAGGTTTGTGATATGGAGATTTTGAAAGTAAACTCAGTTTCACCAGACTTAGAAGAAGAAATTGCAATGTACGATATATTAGTTTACGATGGAGACAAACATCTTTACGAGTTTTTAGAAGAAGCTGGAAGGTTTATACCAAAACATTTAAAGCAAAAAGTCAAATTTTGTAAAAATATAAACTACTCCAATCCTGTGACAGTTTCTTTAAAAAAAGATGGAGAAACCATAGAGCTAACTGAGATACCAGACCTATACACATTACTACAAAAAATAAACAATTACAAAAAAGATTTTAGAGAAATCAACACGGAAGATGTTGTAATAGTAAATTCAGATGACAAAAAAGAACTTTTTGACACTATACAACAGTTTATAAACCTTGGGATAAACATATCGGTATATTCCAGCAAAGAGTTGGAAGATAGGGAAAAAGTTGAAAAGTTTAGTAAAAACTTAAACGAATTCGATGAAGTTTTAGATAAATTTTATAAAAAAACCCTAATTTCCAATTCGAAAAAAAGATGAAATAAAAAACCTCCAGTGGTATCATAAAGTAAAACTACCACTGG
>NZ_DAIDMN010000031.1 GCF_027448985.1 Sulfurihydrogenibium sp. | reverse complement strand
TTTAATTGTAAATACGGTTGGCTCTTTTATCATAGGTTTTTTTATGCCTGTTTTTTTAGGAAAACTATCTTTAGACCCTTTATGGAGACTTTTCATTGCAGTTGGTTTTTGCGGAGGTTTTACCACAATGTCTTCTTTGACTTATGAAACGTTTGCAATAATGATGGACGGAGATTACATCAAAGCCGGATTGAATGTTTTATTGAATATGGTTTTTTCTTTTGGCTCAGCTTTTTTGGGTATAGTTCTTGCTAAGATTTTGTTGTGAACAACAGAGGTAGAAGATATGAAAATAGAAGGTGAGGCTGTTCTTTTAAGGATACATATAGGTGAAGCTGATAGGTACGATTCAAAACCTTTATATAAAAAGATAGTGGAAGTTTTAAGAGAAAACCATATAGCCGGTGTGACAGTTTTGAGGGGTATATTAGGTTATGGTAAATCTACCGTTATACATTCAGCATCTATATTGGATTTATCGGAAGACCTTCCTATAGTTGTTGAAGTCATAGACACGGAAGATAAGATACAAAAGATAATCCCTATCATAGAAAAATACGTAAAAAATGGTTTAATGACCATGGAAAAAGTTAAAGTGATTAAATATTCTGCGGAAGGAGATTAATTTGTTTGCTGGTGTAGAAGTAAAAGATAAACTGTTTATAGTTTCGTTGATGGATAACAACAGGTACGTAAAGGCTATCTTTAAATTTTACAAGGAAGGTTTTTTATGGTTTTTAGACCATTACAATCCGGATGTTATAGCTGTAAACTATGATTTTGGGGTTAGCTCTAAACTTGCTCTTACAAATAAGGCTTATTCAAACCTGTTTAAAGATATCGTTGAAGAGTTTGAATATAGACCCGTTGATAAAAAAAGTTTTAAAGAAAAAGAAAAGAGAATTTTTAAATCAAATGTAGAAGAATTTTGGAAAAAAATAATCCATAAAGATATTCTCCCAGCTGAAACTACAGAAGGGTTAGAGCAGAGACTTTACAACCTTCCAAAAAGTGGTATAAAGTTAAATAAAAAACTGCTTTCTCAAGATAAAAGATACATAGGGAAAGAACTTGATGCTGTTATTTTGTCTTTCGCAGCTTACAGCTTCTACAACAATAGATTTGAGACGTTAGAAAGTGAATATGGTATATTCATCATTCCAAAGTATACTTATGTTCCGAAAAAGGAGAGAGAAGAAAGCCAATCAACTTAGAAGCCAGTGTAGTTTATAAGCAATTATACCAACATACTCTCTTATAGCTTTTGTGGAATCTTGTAATACATTCATTTTTGGAAAATAGCTATAGATTGTGTATTTCTTATCCATTTTAAAATCTGTAGGATAAGGTATAACTTTTAATCCAGCTTTTTCAAAAACCATAACAGACCTTGGCATATGGTAAGCAGAAGTAATCAAAATGACATTTTTAAAACCATACTTTTGACATATTCTTTTTGTAAAGAAAGCATTCTGTAAGGTGTCCCTGCTGTAAACATCTGTAAAAATCATAGATTTATCAACTCCAAGCTCATCTAATACTCCTTTCATCGCTTCGGCTTCCGGAAGATTTGTTATGGCAGACCCACCAGATAGTATTATTGGAACATTTAATTTTTTATGAAGAACAAATCCGGATAAAACTCTTTTCAAAGAATCCTCCGTTAAGATTCCGGTGTTATAACTTCCACCACCTAAAACGACTATCACATCTCCATTTACATTCTTTGGTTGAGAGTATTTTGTTTCTAATGGACTTAACAAAGTGTCTTTAACCGGTTCTATAGAAAGTAGATATATAACAAATCCGGATAAAAACGATAAAACAAATACCTTTTTATCTTTTCTTCCCAAAAATGCAACAATCCAAAAAATAACAACAAAAAGTCCAGGAGGTAAAATAAAAAAGGTTATTAACTTTTTCAGGAAAAACATCTTACACCTTAAAAATATGTTAGAATTATAATACCATATTTATACATCACTTTAGGAGGTTTGTATTGCCTTTAATCGTTCAGAAATACGGCGGAACATCTGTAGGTAACATAGAAAGAATTAAAAATGTAGCAAAAAAAATAAAAAAAGCGGTTGATGAAGGAAATCAGGTTGTTGTTGTATCATCTGCAATGACCGGAGAAACAGACAGATTACTTGGTCTTACAAGGGAGCTGTCAAAAAGACCTAATCCAAGAGAGCAAGACATGGTAGTAGCAACAGGTGAACAAGTGGCAATAGGATTGGTTGCAATAGCTCTTCAGGAACTGGGAGTTGATGCGATAAGTCTTACAGGTTGGCAAGTACCAATAATAACCGATAATGTCCACACAAAAGCAAGAATAAAAAAGATAGACACACACAGAATAAAAAAACACTTAGATGAAGGGAAGGTGGTTATAGTTGCCGGATTTCAAGGTGTAAGTGAGGAAGGTGATATAACAACTCTTGGAAGAGGTGGTTCAGATACTTCAGCGGTTGCATTAGCTGCTGCACTAAAAGCAGATGTATGTGAAATTTATACGGATGTTCCGGGAGTGTTTACAGCAGACCCAAGGATAGTAGAAAATGCTAAAAAAATACCGGTTATCTCCTATGAAGAGATGATGGAGATGGCTTCCTTAGGTTCTAAGGTTATGCAGATAAGGTCGGTAGAATTTGGAGCAAAGTATGGAGTTAAAATACATGTAAGGTCATCTTTTAACGATGAAGAAGGAACTTGGATAATGGAGGAGAATGAAGAGATGGAAAAAGTAGTAGTAAGGGGAATATCCCATGAGTTAAAAGAATCAAGAATAACAGTCGTAAGAGTTCCGGATAAACCAGGAGTAGCAGCAAAACTATTTAAAGCTCTTGGAGATAAAAACATAGTGGTTGATATGATCGTTCAAAATGTATCTCACAAAGGATTTACAGACATATCATTTACCGTAAATAAAACAGATGCAGATTATGCAGAAGAGATAGCAAAACAAGTAGCAAAAGAGATAGGAGCAGAAGATGTAGAAAGAAACGATAAAATAGCTAAAATTTCCGTCGTCGGTCTTGGTATGAAAACCCATGCCGGAACAGCCGGAAAGATGTTTGAAGTACTTTACAAAGAAGGAATCAACATATACGCCATATCAACTTCCGAAATAAAAATTTCCTGTTTAATAGATGAAAAGTATGCAGAGTTGGCTGTAAGAGCATTACACGAAGCGTTTATAGAAAATATGGAAGGTGATATTCAGTATGAGTAAAGTAAAACCTTTTAACAAAGAGATAAAAAAGGTTCTTATTGCGAACAGAGGGGAGATTGCTACAAGGATTATACGAGCCTGTAAAGAACTTGGAATTAAAACTGTAGCAATATACTCTGAAGCAGATGCAAAAAGTATATACGTAAAAAAAGCGGACGAAGCCTACCTTATACCCGGGGACCCTATACAGGCGTATCTAAACTACTTTAGAATAGTTGACCTTGCAAAACAAACAAAATGTGATGCAATACATCCGGGATACGGCTTTTTATCGGAAAATCCTGAATTTGCGGAATACTGTCTAAAACAAGGAATAATATTTATAGGTCCAAAACCGGAACACATAGCTTTATTTGGCGATAAAATGGCTGCTAAAAAGAAGATGAGAGAGTTAGGCGTTCCTGTCCTTCCAGGAAGCGATGAACCAATTTCAGATATAAAAAAAGCAAAAAAGATAGCAGATGAAATAGGATATCCAATTATACTCAAAGCTGCCTTTGGTGGTGGCGGAAGAGGAATGAGAATAGTCAAAGAAGAATCAGAGTTTGAAGACTTATTTAATTCTGCTTACAATGAAGCAAAAAAGTTTTTCGGAAGAGGGGACGTATTCATAGAAAAGTATGTTGAAAATCCAAGACACATAGAAATACAGATAATGGCAGATAAATACGGAAATGTAATACACCTTGGAGAACGGGACTGTTCTATACAGAGAAGACATCAAAAAATAGTTGAGATAGCAAGGTCTCCATCTCTAAATGAATACGTAAAAAAGGAACTGTACAGAACTTCTGTAAAAGCGATGTTTAAAGTAGGATACGAAAATGTTGGTACAATTGAGTACCTTGTTGATGAAAATGACAATTTCTACTTCATAGAAATGAACACAAGACTTCAAGTAGAACATACAGTAACCGAAATGGTAACAGGAATAGATATAGTCCAACAGATGATAAAAATTGCACAAGGAGAAAAACTCAGTTTCCTTCAAGAAGATGTTTCCATGAGAGGATACGCGATAGAGTTTAGAGTCAACGCGGAAGACCCTAAGAGAAACTTTGCACCTTCAGTAGGACTGATTACTTCTTACCACTCTCCAGGTGGTCCAGGAGTAAGAGTAGACGCTGCTGTTTATAAGGATTACGTAATACCACCATACTACGACTCAATGATAGCAAAACTTTCCTACCAAAAACATCAACAATAATAGACATCTTCAAACCTCCTTATAATTTATGGTATGCTGCTATTGCTCCTGCTATAGCTGCGACTAAGTCTTCTAAATCTCTGGTTTTGTCTTCTAAATTAAATGTTGGTAGGGAAGTTTTAGATTCAAGAGGAAATCCAACGGTAGAAGCTACCGTTGTTTTAGAAAGTGGAGCAGTTGCATCTGCAATAGTACCAAGTGGTGCTTCAACTGGAGTCAACGAAGCATTAGAGCTAAGAGATGGAGATAAAAAAAGATTTTTAGGAAAAGGTGTTTTAAAAGCTGTTGAAAATATAAATACAAAAATAGCGGACCTAATAATTGGTGAAGAATCGGAAGACCAAGTAAAAATAGACAGAATGATGATAGAAGCGGATGGAACGGAAAACAAATCAAACTTTGGAGCAAATGCTATATTGGCAGTGTCCTTAGCGGTAGCAAGAGCTACGGCAGTAGAAAAAGAAATGTCTTTGTACAGATACTTAGGTGGAGTTAACGCAAAAGTTTTACCTGTACCGTTGATGAACGTTATAAACGGTGGAGCTCATGCTGATAATGATTTGGATTTTCAAGAGTTTATGATAGTTCCTGTATGTGGAAACTCGTTTAAAGAAGCCTTAAGAGCTGGAGTAGAAGTTTTTCATGTATTAAAATCTGTTTTGAAGGAAAAAGGATACTCAACTAACGTAGGAGATGAAGGTGGATTTGCTCCTGCATTAAAGGAGACAAAAGAAGCTTTAGATTTACTGATGATGGCTATTGAAAAAGCCGGCTACACACCTGGAGAGGATGTATTTCTTGCCCTTGATGCTGCATCTTCTGAGTTTTACGAAAACGGCAAATACAAGTTCGAAGGAAGAGAATTAACAAGTGAGGATATGATTATACTTTACGAGGAGTTAGTTGGAACCTATCCGGTAGTATCTATTGAAGACGGACTTGCAGAAAATGACTGGGAAGGTTGGAAAAACCTTACAGCTACTATCGGAAACAAAGTCCAACTTGTAGGAGATGACCTGTTTACTACTAATCCTAAAATAATAGCTGAAGGTATCAAAAACAACGTTGCAAACTCTGTTTTAATAAAACTAAACCAAATTGGTACTTTGACCGAAACGTTAGATGCGATAGAAATGGCAAAAAGTAATAACTACACAGCTGTCATTTCTCACAGGTCCGGAGAGAGTGAGGATACTTTTATAGCAGATTTAGCTGTTGCAACAAATGCAGGGCAGATAAAAACAGGCTCTGCATCAAGGACAGATAGAATAGCAAAGTACAATCAATTAATTAGAATAGAGGAAGAACTTGGAAAAGATGCAGTATTCAAAGGCAAACAGGTATTTAAGAAATACAGATTTTAATGAGAAATTGATAGACCGCGGTTTAAAAACCGCGGCTGTTATACTCTTAATTATAGCTGTCTATACTATAGCTTTTGGAGAAAACAACATTTTTGAATACTTTAAAAAAATTCAGATAAGAAATGAACTTTTAGCTCAAATTAACCAGATAAAAAAAGAAAATCAAGATTTAGAGAAAAAGATATACTATTTACAAAACGACCCATTTTACATAGAAAAGATAGCAAGGGAAAACCTTGGACTTATGAAGGATGATGAAGAAGTTTATGTAATAGTAGGTATGAACAAAAATCAAGAAAAAGAAAACCAAGAGAACCATCAAGAAGAAAGATGGATAGACAAAATAAAAGCTAAATATCAGCAGTTTAAGTTACAATGAAACACTTTGAACTTTTTATGTTTGATTTAGATGGAACTTTATTGGATTCAGGAAAAGACATCGCTTTGGCGGTAAACTACGCTTTTGAAAAGTTGAGTATTGAACCAAAAAGCCAAGAAGAGATAATTTCCAAAGTTGGGTACGGAGCTAAAAAACTTATAGAAGACCTAATACCAGATTACCCGGATTCTATAAAAGAAAAAGCCCTTGAACTATTTAGAGAGTTTTATTATCAAAATCCGGTTGTTTATTCATCACTATACGAAGGAGTACAAGAAATACTGATAAAACTAAAAGAAAACAAAAAGTTAACAGCAGTGGTAACAAACAAGTATGAGGAACTGTCAAGGAAAATATTAAATAAACTTGGTGTTTTAACTTACATTGATATGGTAGTTGGAGCAGATACAACATCTGAGAAAAAACCAAGTCCACTTCCGGTTTTTCATACCCTAAAAAATCTAAACGTAGCAAAAGACAAATCAATCCTAATAGGGGATAGTGAAACGGATGTTTTAACTGCTAAAAACGCAGAGATTAAAAGTTGTTTTGTTATGTATGGATATGGAAAGAAAGATTTAGCTTTATCATTGAATCCAGATTTTGTTATAAAAAATCTTAAAGAAATAGAGGTGTAAAAATGCCACAAAAATGGAAAACAAAAATATCTTTCAATACAAAAGAAGAAACATACATAAGAGGATATCCTTTAACCCAGATGATAGGTAAACTTTCATTTTCAGAAGCTATTTACCTATTACTGAAAGGAGAAATTCCAACGGAAAAAGAAAAACAAATGTTCGATGCGATATTTGTTTCCGTTGTAGACCATGGTGTAGCCCCACCTTCGGTAGTAGCTTTGAGGAATGTGATATCCGGAGGAAATCCTCTTCACGTTGGAGTGGCAACGGGAGTATTAGCTTTTGGAGATTATCATGGAGGAGCATTGGAAGATGCTATGAGATTTTTACAAGAGTATACAAAAGATGAAGAAGATGTAGAAGCGGTTGCAACAAGATTGGCAGAAAAAATAGTAAATGAAAAATGGAGAATATCCGGATTTGGACATAAATACTACAAAGATTTTGACCCAAGAACAAAAAAACTGATGGACATAGCAAAAGATTTAGGATTTTTTGGTAAACATTGTAGGTTAGCATTAGCTTTGGAGGAAGAGATTTACAAAATAAAAGGTAAAAAGTTAGTTTTAAACGTAGACGGAGCAATAGCAGCAATAACATCAGATATGGGATTTGATTACAGACTTGGTAAAGGATTTTTTATAATAGGTAGAATTCCAGGACTCGTAGCTCACGCATTTGAAGAACTTACAGAAGAACCACCTTTTAGAAGATTAGATGAAGAGGATATAGAGTATTTAGGAAACCCTCCAAGAAACCTTGAATAATGAATTTAGAAAATGATAAAACAAAAAGAAACCTTTTAATATTAACTTTATCATTCTTACTTTTCATAGGTGGAAATTACTATATATTCCAAAAACTCCAGAAGGTAAAAGATGTATTAAACCCTTACCTTTTTCTGTTTATTCTTAACATTGACGTTATATTTTTCATAATAATTTTCGCTTCATTACTAAGGTATATCATAAAAATATTTTTTCAGGAAAGTATTAAAGGCAGACTCCGGATAAAACTTACCCTTATACTCATACTGATGGTAATAATACCGTCAATGATACTTTTTACAGTTTCTGTATCTATCATATCAAGTGCAACAAACCTATGGTTTTCCGGAAAAGTTGGAAATGCTTTAGGCAAACTTGATAACATCATAACTCAAAACATATCTTCAAACCAAGAATGGATCTTAAAAATATACAAATCTATAAAAGATGGTAAGATACAAGCTAAGGATGCTGTAGATTATCTTGGAATAAGAACAATCTCAATAAATGATAACGAAGGAAGACTTTTGGAATTTTACGGAAAACCTTACGACAAAGAAATACTAAACGCCTTAGGAAAAGAAGGTTTTACAGTTTATGAAAATAAAATCGTATATCAAGACAATCTTGACAGTTTTAGAAAAATACTGATAGTTTACGAACTTCCAAAAGACATTATTTTATCAAAAGAAGATACCGTATTAATCTTACAGATATACAATCAGCTAAAATTTTATAAAACACCAATCCGGATTGGATACATTCTCATCTTACTTACAATAACGGTAGCTGTAATATTTGCAGCATTTTGGCTCAGTAGATTTGTAATAAACAACATAACCAAACCTGTGGAAGCCCTTGTAGATGCTTCAAAAAGACTTTCAGAAGGAGATTTGTCCGTAAAAATAGACATAAAAGCTCAAGATGAATTTGGAATACTAGTACAAGAGTTCAACAGAATGGTTGACCGTTTAAACCTTCTTTACACAAAATTGGAAGAGAGAAACAACACTCTACGAAAAAACAAAGAGTACTTAGAAGCGATACTCAACAACATAAGAGCCGGAGTTATTTACTCTTCAGAAGACGGAAAAATAGAAAATATAAACCCTTCAGCCAAAAACATATTAGGAGAAGAGATAGAAAGTTTCAAGAAAAAAGATATAAAAGAATTTGCAAAAACATTTAACATAGAACTATCTTCAGAGAAAGAGCAGATAATAGAAAAAGATGGTAAAACAATACTAGTAAAAGTTACCAACATATCCAAAGAAGGTTATGTAATAGTTTTTGATGATATAACAGAGATAATTTCAGCTCAAAAACTAAAAATGTGGAAAGATGTAGCCCAAAGGATAGCCCATGAAATAAAAAATCCACTAACACCGATAAAGTTGTCAGCTGAGAGAATACTAAATCAATGGAGAAAGAAGAATCCAAACATCGACCAAATAATAGAAAAAGCAACATCGGTGATAATAGATGAAACGGAACATCTATCTCAACTTGTCAAAGAATTCAACCAATTTGGTTTGAGTATTACAAACACAGAAAAAGAAAAAATAGATTTATGTCAACTTTTAAAAGAGATATCTGAAAGTTACACCTTTGAAGAATTTAGGATAAACTTAGAATGTTTACATAATCCTTTTATCATTGGAAATAAAAAACTTTTAAAGCAGGCATTTTTAAACCTTATTCAAAACTCATACGAAGAAGCTACACAACTGACTATAACCGTAAATAAAAAAGAAAATGGAGAAATTTTAATTATCTTTAAAGACAATGGAAAAGGTATTCCAAAAGAAGACTTAGACAAAATATTCCTACCATACTACTCAAAAAAACCAAAAGGCAGTGGATTAGGTCTTGCCATAACAAAAGAGATAATAGAAAATCATCATGGTAAAATAAAAGCAGTAGAAAGTCAAAAAGGAGCATTGTTTATAATCACAATTAAAGAGGAATATTATGGAAATAAGGAAAGTTCTTTATGAAGATTTGGTTCTTGATGTTAAGATAGAAAAATCAACAAAAGATGTTAATCCCAAACCTATCTTTTTTGGTCAAGAGAGAGTAGAAAATGCATTTAATGTAGGATTGAAAGTAAAAAAGGAAGGTTATAACATATACGTGTCAGGTCCAGAAGGAATAGGAAAAACAATATTTACGATAGAACAACTCCACGAAGAATCTTCAAAATACCCTGTACCAGACGATATCCTGTACTATTTTGATTTTAAAAATCCTTTCCGTCCGAAATACTTAAAGGTAAAATCCGGATTAGGAAAAAAGTTGGTAGCATTAATAGATGAAACCTTAAATCTTCTTAAAAAAGAAATTTATAAAATATTTGAAAGTAAAGAATATGAAGATGAAGAAGCGAACATACTAAGAGAAGCGGAAGAGAAAAGAGAAGAGATTTTTGAAAAATTAAAGAATGAAGCAGCAAAATACAACTTAGGAGTTTTAATAACCCCAAGAGGAATTGAACTTTTACCTGTATTAAATGGTAGAATAATAACAAACCTCAGAGTTTTAACAGAGAAACAGTTTGAAGAATATCAAGAAAAACTTGATAAATTTGATAATATTTTTAGAGAATATATTAGGCAACTTAGAGAGCTTGATCATCAAGTTGAAGAATTTTTAAAAAATCTAAAGAATAGAGTCTCAAAGTTTAAGATTGATAGTATTTATTTTAAAATTGAGGAAGCTTTTAAAGATTATCCGGAAATTTTGAGTTTCATTGATTATCATAAGAAAAACGTAATTGAAAATATCGATATTTTTATTCAGTTAAAATATTCAGAAAAAAACCCTTTTGTACAAAGAACATTGGAACAAGAAATTCAAAACTTTCAGCTAAATATAATAGTTGATAATGCAAATACAAAAGGAGCACCAGTAATAATCCAGACAAATCCTACATTTAAAAAACTTTTTGGTGGTATAACATACCAAGCTGAGATGGGAATTTTGTATGCAAACCACAGAAATATCTTTGCCGGTGATTTTCTTAAAGCAAACGGTGGTTTTATCGTCTTATACATCAAGGACTTACTAAAAAATTATTTTTTATGGGAAAGTATAAAAAAAGTAATAGTAAACAAAGAAGTTTACATTAACGAAGATTATACAGGGGGAATTTTCTCCATTCAAGTTGGGCTTGACCCTCAACCTATTCCAATAGACGTAAAAGTAATTCTTATTGGTGATGAAGTTACATATGATTTGTTATCTGAGTATGACCCAGACTTTAAAAGAATCTTTAAAGTGAAAGCAGAATTTAATCCGGTTGTAAAATTTGATGAAGATATAAAAGAAAAATTTCCAATTTTAATTAAAAATATAATAACCTCTGAAGGCTTAAAAGATGTTTCAAAAGAAGGTTTAGAAGAACTTTTAAAATTTTCCATTCTTACATCCGGAGATAAAGGGAAGGTAAATTTAGTATTTAACACAATTACAGATATAATAAGAGAAGCAAGCATTCTATCACAGTCTTCACAGATAGATGTTCAAGATGTAAAGGAGGTTATCAAAAATAGGATTTTTAGAGAAAACCTCATAGAAGAAAAAATCCTGGAGCTTATAGATGAAGGAAAATTAATAATAGATTTGGAGAAGAGAAAAGTAGGACAAGTAAACGGTCTTTCAGTTTATGAAATAGGTAATCTGACGTTCGGAAAACCCACAAGAATTACTGCATCTGCATATATTGGAGAGAAAGGTATAATAAACATAGAAAGAGAAGTAGAGTTAAGTGGTCCGATACATGATAAAGGTGTTTTAATCCTATCCGGATACTTAGGAAGAAAATATGGAACAGATTTTCCACTTTCTTTAAGTTGTAGTATAACTTTTGAACAGTCGTACGGTGAAGTAGAAGGAGATAGTGCATCTTTAGCTGAGCTGATAGCAATACTTTCTGAAATTGGAGAAATACCTGTCAGACAAGACATAGGAATAACAGGCTCCATTGACCAACATGGAAATGTTCAACCTGTTGGAGGAATAAAGGAAAAAATAGAAGGTTTCTTTAAAGTATGTAAAATAAAAGGATTAACAGGAAAACAAGGAGTAATAGTTCCACTGAGAAATAAAAACAACATCTTATTAGATGAAGAGGTTATTCAAGCAGTAAAAGATTCAAAATTCAACATTTTTTTAGTTGAAAACGTCGATGAAGCAATTTATATACTTTCGGAATTGGACCCTTTAGATTTTCATAGGAAGGTAAAATTCCGATTAGAAGAGTTTTACAAAAATGCAACTAAAATGCTTAAAAAGTAATTAATCACCTTATTTTCAAGGTAGATAAAGCGATAATTGACAGTAAGAGAGATATAATCCATACTCTTACAACTATCTTAGGCTCCGGAATACCATGTAATTCAAAGTGATGGTGTATCGGAGCCATTTTAAACAGCCTTTTTCCTCCTGTAAAACGGTAATATCCAACTTGAGCTATCACAGATAAGGTCTCTATTACAAATATTCCCCCTACAATAGCTAAAACAAGTTCCTGTTTTGTAATTATAGAAGTTAGTCCCAAAACTGCTCCTATGGATAGTGACCCAGCATCTCCCATGAACATCTCTGCCGGAAAAGAGTTAAACCACAAAAATCCAAGTCCACCACCAAGCAGTGCCATTAAAAATACAGCAATCTCTCCACTACCTTCCACATAAGGTACAATCAAGTATTTTGATAAAATAGCATTACCACTTATGTATGCAAAAATAGCAAAAGTAGAAACGGATATCAAAGAAGGTCCTATAGCAAGACCATCAAGTCCATCTGTAAGGTTAACAGCGTTTGAAGTTCCAACAATAATAAAAATCATTAGAAATAAATAAAATATTCCTAAATCTATCTGCAAATGTTTAAAAAATGGAAAGTATAACACACTGTTAAACTTAGGATATGTATACAAAACAAAAGATATGGCGGTTGCAACGATTAACTGCATTGTAAATTTAGCTTTTGAAGATAGACCTTTTTTATCTTTTATTTTTTTGTAATCGTCTAAAAATCCTATTATTCCAAATGATATAAATGTAATTATCAAGAGCCAAACGTATAAATTATCAAGACGACACCACAGTAATGAAGATAACAAAACTGATAAAAGTATTAAAATGCCTCCCATGGTAGGAGTATGTTTCTTCATCTGATGCCAATCTGGAGTGTCTTGGCGGACATAACCTCCTTCTTTATTTTGAAAAACCTTCAATTTATTTATAACATACGGACCAAGTATTAAAGATATAAAAAACGCAGTAAGTAGCGCATAGAAACCTCTGAAAGTTATGTATTTGAAGATATTGATATCTAAGTATTCGTAAAATAAATGATAAAACATCTAATCTCCTTTAGCATCTATTTATTGAAAAGAGTCTATCTAATATGATTGCAGCAGCATTTCTGACAGACAGATGGTTGTACTCCCCAGGACCCAGTATAGGTTCTAATATATAATCACAACTTTCGACAAGTTCCGGTGGCATTCCCCATCCAGTTCCAAACAAGATAAGGTATACATCATCTATTTTATTCGATATTTCTCTCATCTGAGAGTAACTTACAGTTTGAGGATATTTTTTAGCAGAAGTACCGATTAATCTTCGATACTTTCCTTTTTCTTCTTTTATGGCTTCTAACATTTCTGTTATCGATGACACAACTCTTACCAAAGAACCTGCCATCGACCTTCTTGGATTAAAAGAAGCTCCAAACCCTTCTGTCCAGTACTTTATCTGCTGTTTTATTACAAACTGCTGAGCTTCTAACGGTTGAACTATGTAGTATCCTGCAAGTTCATATGTCCTTGCAGGTCTTGCAATATCGTGAAAATCTAAAGTTGTAAAAGAAGTACATACCCATTTTTTTTCTTTGTTTAAAGCCGGATAATGAACAACCGATACATAGACGTGATCATTGTGCATTTTCTTTCTCCTCAATAGGTTTTATATTATCTTTTACCAACTTATAAACTATACTATCTACAACAGCTTGCCATGAGGCTTCTATTATATTATCGGATACTCCAACAGTTCCCCATTTCTTGTTTTTATCTTTACTTTCTATTAGTACTCTTATTTTGGCAGCAGTTCCTCCACTTTCATTAACAATTCTTACTTTATAATCTATTAGCTCTACTTCTGCCAAAGTTGGATATACAGATACTAATGCCTTTTTCAAAGCTTTATCCAAAGCATTTACCGGACCATGTCCTAA
>NZ_DAIDMN010000030.1 GCF_027448985.1 Sulfurihydrogenibium sp. | reverse complement strand
GGAATTGAAACGATATAGAAAGAAAAATAAAACAAAATCAAAAATTGGTTTTTAGAGTGCCTATGAGGAATTGAAACCTACTGAATCGTTGTTTAACTCTTTTTCATATGTCGTTTTTAGAGTGCCTATGAGGAATTGAAACTGAAATTCTTCCAACTCCAATCCAGTTAGTTTCTATAGTTTTTAGAGTGCCTATGAGGAATTGAAACAGCTAAGTTGTTGAAGAATAAAACTTTTTTGTCGTCAGTTTTTAGAGTGCCTATGAGGAATTGAAACCACTACATTGCACTACTACATTACACTACTGCTTTAGTTTTTAGAGTGCCTATGAGGAATTGAAACCATATCAAACTTTACAGTGTAAAAGGCGGGCTTTTGTTTTTAGAGTGCCTATGAGGAATTGAAACTAACTACTGGATAAAACTACAGGATAAAACTACTGGGTTTTTAGAGTGCCTATGAGGAATTGAAACCCAGTTCCGCGTATTATGCCTAAACCCTCTCATATAGTTTTTAGAGTGCCTATGAGGAATTGAAACAATCAGATTTGCTTTCATTCATCTGCCACCTCCTCAGTTTTTAGAGTGCCTATGAGGAATTGAAACAACGGAGGTAGAGAGCTATGAAAAACACCATTTATAAGGTTTTTAGAGTGCCTATGAGGAATTGAAACAAATAAGTGATTTGATGCAAAGAAAGTATAAAAGATGTTTTTAGAGTGCCTATGAGGAATTGAAACATAAACAATATGTAGGAGGAGCAAGATGCAAATGAGTTTTTAGAGTGCCTATGAGGAATTGAAACAAGCTTTCTCAAGCTTAATTAAAGTCTCTTGAAGCGGTTTTTAGAGTGCCTATGAGGAATTGAAACAGACAAAAAAGTCCGAAATAGGTAAGTGTAGGAAAAAGGTTTTTAGAGTGCCTATGAGGAATTGAAACAAAGATGTAAAATCGTCAGCTTTAGCAAGTGTTAAAAGGTTTTTAGAGTGCCTATGAGGAATTGAAACTAAAAACTACGAATTAAAAGAGAAAAAATTCGAGCGTTTTTAGAGTGCCTATGAGGAATTGAAACGATAAAGTTAAGAGCTTGAAAAATAAGCATTTTTTAGTTTTTAGAGTGCCTATGAGGAATTGAAACAAACAAAAAAAGGCCAGGCCTTTGCGGCCTGGCCTTGTTTTTAGAGTGCCTATGAGGAATTGAAACGAAAAAGATTTGCAAACAAATCTCCACAACAACCTATGGTTTTTAGAGTGCCTATGAGGAATTGAAACCCAGTTCCGCGTATTATGCCTAAACCCTCTCATATAAGTTTTTAGAGTGCCTATGAGGAATTGAAACCCATCCCATTGTTGCTTTGTTTTCTTTTTTCTTTTCAAGGTTTTTAGAGTGCCTATGAGGAATTGAAACTCTCACTCACATTTTCAAGTAACATTTCAAGAAGTTTGTTTTTAGAGTGCCTATGAGGAATTGAAACGATGACTCAAAACAAAATGTTAAAATCAATGTTAAAAGTTTTTAGAGTGCCTATGAGGAATTGAAACTTAAAGTCGTCCTTTGCTCCTAATATAATATAGTCAGTTTTTAGAGTGCCTATGAGGAATTGAAACAGATTTCCTCGTCAAATAATTCTACCAGCTTACCGCGTTTTTAGAGTGCCTATGAGGAATTGAAACAACCTAAAGCGCCAATCAAAGCTGAAGGTAAAAATAAGTTTTTAGAGTGCCTATGAGGAATTGAAACATATACGTTGACTTTCATCTAATATGATGATTGGATGTTTTTAGAGTGCCTATGAGGAATTGAAACAATCTAAAAATAAAAAATATAGATGTTCTAAAATTTGTTTTTAGAGTGCCTATGAGGAATTGAAACTGGTGAAATTTCATGGTAAGTTGGCTGAGTTGTTCAGTTTTTAGAGTGCCTATGAGGAATTGAAACGACAACCAGACCCTACAAAAGTAATGCCGTCGGACAGTTTTTAGAGTGCCTATGAGGAATTGAAACGCGGATAAGCTCCTTGACTTTCGTCTCTTAGGTTCGTTTTTAGAGTGCCTATGAGGAATTGAAACTCTCCGGAGCAAACGTTTTTACTCTCCGGAGTAACGTTTTTAGAGTGCCTATGAGGAATTGAAACTGAATTTAGAGGCTGGGGCTGGATTGTTAAGGACTAGTTTTTAGAGTGCCTATGAGGAATTGAAACCGGACAAGAATTTGTTCCAAGCCAATCGATGCTTATGTTTTTAGAGTGCCTATGAGGAATTGAAACTCTTCTCTACTCCTATTTTTCCTGTGCTTCGTAGTCGTTTTTAGAGTGCCTATGAGGAATTGAAACTATTTCTTAGTTAAAGTTTTGTTAAATCGTTTTATAGTTTTTAGAGTGCCTATGAGGAATTGAAACATAGATATCAACAAAGTTTTTTGAATAGAGTTAAGGAGTTTTTAGAGTGCCTATGAGGAATTGAAACTTCCATCCACAGGAAGAATTGGTACAATTACACTGACGTTTTTAGAGTGCCTATGAGGAATTGAAACTTGTTTCCTTTATATTTTCCATCTGGATTTCCATCTGTTTTTAGAGTGCCTATGAGGAATTGAAATAATATTAGGCTTTATACAAAATATTTTGCTTGATTTAATTGTTAAAAATTTTTATAATTTTTGTATTAAAAACAAAATTTGAAAAGGATTTTTTGATTTGAGGTTAAAAATTAGGTTAAACTCAGACAAAGAATATATTGCCCTTCCTATTCATCACAATTATCTACTTCAAAGTATGCTTTATAAAAATCTTCCAAAGCAGTTAGCAAATTTTCTGCATGATGTTGGATTTTCTTATGAAAAAAGGTCTTTTAAACTTTTTACATTTTCTAAAATCCAATCAGAACATTTTAAAATCTCAAATCAACAGATAATTTATAAAGCTCCTATTTCCATATACATCTCTTCAGCGGTAAATGACATTACAAAAAACTGGGGAGAAACTTTTATTAGAAAAGAATATTTCCTATTAGGAAGCAATGAACTTTTTTTAGAAAGTATAGAGGTTATAACAAATCCGGATTTCAAAGACAAAATGACCATAAAAACTTTATCTCCAATTACAACTTACAGAACCTTTGAAAAAGATAAAAAGTATTACAGATACTACTCTCCGACAGAAACGGATTTTCAGGAACTTATAAAGGAGAATTTACGGAAAAAATACGAAGTTATATCAGGAGAAAAAATTCCGGATTTTCCATTGAAAATAAAACCAATAAAAACAAGAAAATTGCTATTGAAATACAAAGACTTTCCTATTGAAGCATACGAAGGAACCTTTGAGATAAATACACAACCTAACCTTTTTAAGACTGTTTACGATGCAGGACTTGGTGCAAAAAACTCACAAGGTTTTGGAATGATAGAAGTTACTTAAACAAAAATTAAAGGAGCCTTGATGGAGAACGTAATTGTCGTAAACAATCCAATTCTTCAAACCTCACTCACAAAGATAAGAGATAAAAATTTAAAATCTTCTTTAGTTAGAAAACATCTTTCAGTAATAGGAAAAATTTTATTAACTCAAGCTTTAAAAGATGAGGAAACATATTTAAAAGAAGTTGAGACTCAGTTTTCAAAAGGTGATTTTCCAACTTTAAAAGAAGATAACTACGTAATAGTTCCGATTCTAAGAGCCGGATTACCGATGATGGATGGATGTCTTGAAATTTTGGAAGAAGCAAAAGTCGGTTTCCTTGCCATCAAGAGAGATGAGGAGACATTAGAAAGTAAAGTTTATTACGAAAGATTACCAAATTTAAAAGACAAAACTGTAATAGTGGTTGACCCAATGGTTGCAACAGGAGGTTCTCTTATAAAAGCCATAGAAATAATAAAGTCTCATAACCCTAAAAAGATTATATCTTTAAATGTTATTGCATCAAAAATTGGGATAGAAAAGGTATCTAACCATAAAGATGTTCTTTTTTACGTTGGAAGTGTAGATGAAAAATTAAATGACAAAGGTTACATAGTTCCCGGAATAGGAGATGCGGGAGATAGATGCTTCAACACTGAGTAATGAATCTTAAACATGTACTCTTGATGCTAATAGATTTTTAGTGTATTGAGATTTAGGATTGTCAAAAATTTGATAAACATCTGATTCTTCCATTATTTCTCCCTTGTACATAACAATAACTCTATCGGCTATCTGGGCAACAACTCCAAGGTCGTGAGTTATGAAAAGGATTCCTATATTTTGTTTTTCTTTCAACTCTTGAAACAAAGCTAAAATTCCGGATGCAGTTGTAACATCTAAGGCTGTAGTTGGTTCGTCTGCTAATATATACTTTGGTTTATTTACTATCGCATTTGCTATTACAACCCTTTGTTTTAATCCTCCGGATAACTCGTGAGGGTACTGATAAAATCTTTTTTCTGGGTCCGGAATTTTTGCCGATTCCATGGCTTGAATTACAATTTCCTTTCCTTCTTTGTAAGATATGTCTTTATGAGCCAATACTGTTTCTAAAATCTGTTCTCCCACCGGAATTAAAGGGTTTAAAACTGCTGAGGGTTCTTGAAAAACCATACTGACTATATTTCCTCTTATTTTTCTTATTTCCTCTTTTGAGAGTTCAGCTAAATTTTTATCATCTATAAATATACTTCCTTCTACCTTTGCGTAAGATGGTAATAGGTTCATTATAGCGTTACAGCTAACACTTTTACCTGAGCCAGATTCTCCCACAATAGCTACTATCTCACCTTGATTTAAATGAAAGGAGACTCCTTTCAGAGCCTCCACAACCTGATTTTCTATATAAAACTTAACGAATAGATTTTCAACCTTTATCACTTTAGTGCATCTATCAACTTGTTGAGAGTATCAGCTGATATAGCTCCTGATACAGCTACACCTTTATTAGGAAATATTATTGTAGGTGTTCCATTTATTCCTACAGATTGAGCATACTGTAAGTTTTTGTCTATTACCGATTTTGCTGTGGCACAAGCTTTATCAAGGGCTGACAATCCAGATTCGTTGTTTGATGCTACACTTTCAAAGGCTTTGTTAAGTAAGTTTTGTTTTGAGGTGTTGTCTTTTTGACACTCTATGTTCTCCGATATTCCCCTTGCATGTTTATGGAAAGGTAAAGGATAAAGGACCATTTCAAACTTTACATCTTTTCTATTTTTCAGTACTTGCTCTATCTCTTTATGAAGTTTAGCACAGAATGGACATTGTGGGTCAGTAAAAACATAAACGACGTTGTTTCCATTACCGTAAGTTACGTTGGATTTTGGAAGATTTTTTGTATCAACAAACATTATAAGGTCTAAAAGACCTTCTTTTTTTAACATCTCAACTTTATCTTTTCCCATAATCTTTGACAATTTTGTTTCTTTTTCAGAATTTACTTGAGATTGTAATTGCTGAAACCTTTCTCTTGTTAAACTCACCTTTTTATTTACGTCTATAATCTCACCGTTAACAAGGTATTTAAGATTACAGTCTACATAAATAGGTACCTTTTTATTTCCTGTTTCTATAATCACTTCGTATAGACCTTGAATAGGAGAGTCAGACACACTTACTACTTTTGCATTTCCAAGTATTCCGGATAACGCTTTCTCAACTTGAGATGTGCTTATTTTTGTATTTCCTCCACCTAAACAGCTTTCGGCAGCAAAAATGGAAGTAGATAAAGCCATCAATCCGGCTACAAAAAGTTTTAACTTCATAAATTTTTCACCTCTAAAGTTTTTTTAACTATATTATATTACCATCTTATCTTTTTTGTGTGAATGTTTTGTAAATCAGTTTTTTAGTTTGATAAATATAAGAGCTGTCATGATTGCATCGTTAAGAGAGTCGTGCTTTCCAAAGGTTGGAATTTTTAAATCTTTTACTATTGAGTCAAACCTTAAATCTACAAATCCTTGAGGTATTTTTCCTATTTTGTAATCGTAGTACAATCCGGATACTTCTATCTTTTCATTAGGAAGTGGTATTCCTATTAACTGTTTTGTGTATTTATTAACCATTTCAATATCAAAATCTACATAGTATCCCACCAATGGTCTGCTTCCTATGTAGTGGAGA
Source organism: Sulfurihydrogenibium sp. (assembly GCF_027448985.1). Classification (GTDB taxonomy): domain Bacteria; phylum Aquificota; class Aquificia; order Aquificales; family Hydrogenothermaceae; genus Sulfurihydrogenibium. Next base: position 8,073 of record NZ_DAIDMN010000030.1, on the reverse strand, counting down.
AATTTTTCTATAGCTTGGTTTAATGGAATACCTTTTTCAAGGTCTTTTTTTCTCAGTCCGTGGATTTTTATGGTCTCTTCATTTATATCTTTTTCTGGTTTAACCAACGTGTAAAACCTTTCATTAAGTAAAATTCTGTTGTCTTTTATTTTGACAGCACCTATTGAGAGTATATCGTCTTTTTTAGGGTCTAATCCGGTTGTTTCTGTGTCAAAGGCTACAAATTCATTCTCTGGTGGTTTATCAAATAAAAACAGGTATTTTTTATCTTTCAATCTTTTTTTTAGAAAGTCTTTTTTTAAATTCTCAAAAATTTTTATCATCTTATGTAGTTTAGTTTGTAGTGGTTTGTTATAAAGTCTTTAAATCTGTTTACTACTTTAAAGGATTCTTTTAGTAAGTCTTTCTCGTGGTTTGTAAGGTTATTAAGGTTTATATAATCATCTGGATTTTTTTTCATCTCCATCTTTTTAAGTCTTTCCCTAAGTCTCAAAGTTAACATAAACTCTAAGGATTCTATAATTTCTCTTCCAAAGTCTTTGTTGAACAGTCCATTGTTGACCAACTCTTTTATTCTACTGAAAGTGTTTGTTTCTTTTACTCTGTATTCTACAGCCAAAGACCTTACACCGTGAACTATTGGAAAGATACCACCTTTTTTTATATCAATTTCTCCTTTGTGTTCTCCTTTCTCTGTCTCAAATCCTCCAAAAAAGTTAAGTGGTGTTTTAAAACTTATGGTAGGTAGTGAAAACCAAGACAAAAATGTTTTGTTGTCTGATATTTTTTCAAATATATAATCTCTCAACTCTTCTGCCAACTGTGTTTTTCCTTCTATAGCTCTTAAATCTACTAAAATTGCAAGATTTAGCATATTATCCGGAGAAATGTTGTTTATGTAATGAAAAACAGATTCTTTGTAATCTTTTAAGGATTTTCTCCAGTATGGGTTTGTAATCATAACGTTACCTTTACATTCCGGATAACCAAGTTCTTTTAAAGCTTCTACAAACTCTTTTGCAAAAGTTTCCAACTTTGGACTATCAAAACCATCTGATAGTATGATTCCGTTGTCTTGGTCGGTTTTTAGTATCTGTTCCTGTCTTCCTTCACTTCCCATAACGATTAAACAGCTGTTTTGTTTTATATCTTCATCTGCAAGCATATTAAATAGTTTTTTGAATATTTTCTCGTTTATCTCAGAAACAAACTTCATTATGTGTCTTGTACGAATTCCTTCTTTATGTAGAAGTCTAACTGTGTTTATCATTGAGTCTGATACAGATTTTAACTCTTGAATTGATTTTGCTCTTTCTACTTTCAGTGCTAAAAATTGAGGTTGATTTGAGTATTGAGATAGAATATCAACTTCGTTGAGAACACCTAAAATATCTCCTCTGTCATCTTTTATTACCACTCTTTTTATGTTGTTTTTCATCATCGTTATGATTGCATCAAAAAGAAAAGTTTCTGGACTGACACTTATGATATTTTTATTGGCTATATCTCCTACCTGTTCTTCTACATTTTTTTTGGCTAAAATAACTTTTTTTCTAAGGTCTGAGTCTGTGACTATTCCATACTCTTGAGGAAATTTTACTATGATACTTAAAGATTTTTCTTCGGTCATTTTTTTTACCGCTTCGTAGATAGAGATGTTTTCATCTACAATCAATGGTTTTTGGTATGGAATATCTTTTATTTTGGCAAATAGGTATGGATTTTCTGATGCTACTGATGATAGTTTTTCTTTGGATGTTTTTTTAAAGTAGTTTGCAAAATCCGGATTTTCGGAGATTAGTTTTAACAAAAGACCTGATGGAAATCTGTATAGAATACTTTCTTCTACTGCAACAAACTGATTTTCATTTTGACCTATTATCGATAGGTAGTCAAAACTATCTTTTTCACCATAGTAATTAATATCGTTTCCTGCCAAATCCTTTTCAACTACTGAACCTTTCAAGACAATATAGTAAAACTCACCTAACGATGGTATGCTCTGGTTTTGTTTTATGTAAATCATCTCCATATTATCTACTATCTCTTCTATCTGATTATCTGCCAGTAGTTCAAAAGGATAGCAGTTTTTCAAAAAAAGTTTAATATCCGCTATGCTCATTTTTTTACCTCATTTTTTATCGGGGCTTAAAAAGCCCCGATAATGTTTTAATGTTGAACCGCTCCTTCTGCACCTATTCCCGTTTGAGACCTGACATATTGAGGTTCAAATCCTTCTCTATCTTCTTTTGCTCTTTCTGAGTTGTCAAGTTTTGATATGAGTATTGTTAATATGAATGTTGTTAACATTGAGAACAATGCAGGGTTTTTGAGTTTTATTATAGGCTCTGGATTTTTAAGAACATCTACCCAAACGGTTGGAGATATTACTATCAATACCAAAGCAACTACAAGTCCTGCAAGTCCACCCCAGAAAGCTCCTTTTGTCGTCAGTCCTTTCCAATATATGGATAGTAAAAGTATCGGGAAGTTGACAGATGCTGCTATAGCAAAAGCAAGACCAACCATAAATGCAACGTTTTGTTTTTCAAAGACTATTCCAAGAATGATAGCAAGGATACCTATCACAAATGTTGCTATTCTTGATACTTTCATCTCTTTTTGTTCATCTTTTTCTTTTGCTATTACGTTTGCATAAAGGTCGTGTGAAAGTGTTGAAGCTCCTGCCAATGTTAACCCAGCAACAACAGCAAGTATCGTTGCAAAAGCAACCGCCGAAATGAAGCCCATAAATGCAGGTCCACCAACAGCTTCCGCAAGGTGGATAGCTGTCATGTTATCTCCACCAACAAGAGCTTTTTTATCTCCGATAAGGTTTTTAGTAGGGTCATCCGCTGCTACGATTTTTGTGATGCCATCAACCACTATCTGTTTTGCATTTTGGAAGTATTCTGGATGGTTTACAAATAAAGCGATAGCACCAAATCCGATGATGAATGTAAGAATGTAGAAGTATCCTATAAATCCGGTTGCAAAGAAAACTGATTTTCTTGCTTCTTTTGCGTTAGGAACTGTGAAAAATCTCATTAGGATATGAGGAAGTCCTGCTGTTCCAAACATCAGAGCAAGACCAAGAGAAATAGCGTTTAATGGGTCTGATACAAGACCTCCCGGAGCCATAATTTTCTCACCTTTAGAGTGTACTTGAACGGCAGTTGAAAATAGATTTTCAAAACTAAATCCAAAGTGAAGTAAAACCATAAACGCCATAAAAGATGCACCACCCAGTAGTAAAACAGCTTTAACAATCTGAATCCAGGTTGTTGCAAGCATTCCACCGAATGCAACGTATGTAATCATAAGAGCTCCAACAACTATGACTGCCGTAGAATAAGGAAGACCAAACAACAGCTGTATCAACTTTCCAGCACCTACCATCTGAGCGATAAGGTAGAAAGTAACAACAGATAAAGAACCAATAGCAGCAAGGATTCTTATTCTTTTTTGCTCTAACCTAAACGAAGTAACATCTGCAAATGTGTATTTTCCAAGGTTTCTAAGAGGTTCAGAAAGTAAAAACATAACGATAGGCCAACCAACAAGAAAACCTATTGAGTACAGTAGTCCATCATATCCGGATGTGTAAACAAGTCCTGCAATTCCAAGAAAAGATGCAGCAGACATAAAGTCTCCGGCTATCGCAAGACCATTTTGAAATCCGGTTATGCCACCACCGGCTGTGTAGAAATCTTTTGCAGTTCTTGTTCTTTTTGCTGCCCAGTAAGTAATACCAAGTGTAGCTACAACAAACAGTATAAACATCGTTATAGCAGTCATATTAACACCTTGTTTTTCTACATTCCCTTCTATCCCTCCGGCTGCAAAAGCACCACCAACCAAAGCAACACTAAGTAGCCAAAAGAACATTCCTTTTTTTGTCATATCACACCTCCTTCATGTATTTTCTCTTTATTCTTTCTGACAACTCATCGTAATCTTTGTTGGCTATGTAAACGTACACACCTGTAAGCAAGAAAGATAAAACAATAACACCAATACCTATAGGAATACCAACGGTAATTACACCTTCTCCTAACTTTTGAGCTAAAAACTCTTTGTTAAAAGCAACAAGAAGGATAAAACCAAAGTAAATGAACAACTCCAAAGCTGTTAAGATAACCATAACCCTGTTTCTCTCTGAAACAAGTTTTTGAAAATCCGGGTCATTTTTGATTTTTTCAATAAGACTTCTGTCCATAACGCTTACCTCCTATTAAAAGTTGTAGTTTGCTATCAACCTATACTCTGTAAAGTTCTGTCCTGGGATAAAGTTCCAAGTGTAAATACCTCTTGCTCTGACTTCTAAATTTTTAATAAGCCTACACTTCCAAGTTAAATCCCAGTTTGTCTCCGATGCATCATGAGTTCTGGATGAATAAACTGCCTTACTTCCTATATTAAAGTATGAATACGCTAAATGTAAGTTTAGTCCTTTTATAATGTCGAAGCTTGTTCCTACTTTCCAAGCGTTTGTATCTGCAACATAACCAAGTCTTGTAACTGTACCTTGGACAAACCCGGGAGTTCCACCCCATGGAGTTATAAGACCTCCGTTTAATAATTTGTTTGTATCACTTCCAGTTACAGAGTATGCAGCGTAAAGATTAAAGTTATCTACCACAGGAGTTGGTATGTTAAAGTTGATTTTTGCTCCAAAAAGGTTAGCCCCTACTTCTTTTCCAAAGACATCTTTAACTTTACTTCCCACATTCGTCTCATTGATATACTGAGCTGAGATTGTGGTCTTTACATTGCTAACTTTTACGTTATAATCACCTTGTAGGTAAAGAATGTTCATCATATCCCAAGCGTAGTAATCCCAAGCTTGGAGTTTTAAGTTTGGTATTCCTTCGTATATAGCTGCCAAAACTGTAACTCCAGCGTTTGCTTTACCTATTGCTTGCTTACCCATATTCATAAAGTTTCCAGTGTCGTATTTAGATAATCCCACTCCTCGAATAGTTAAATTAGTATAACCGCTACATCCGTATCCGGCTTGTAATCCTAAATAAGAACAAGCACTGTAAGCGTTTGCAAATGTTCCGTAAGCCATATTCCAAAAGTGAGCTCCTATCAAGGTTGTTTTTGGTAAATCTTTGTTTGTTATAACCACACCTTCAAAAAGGTTAGGAAGCATTCTTGCATCGTCCATTCCAGCCATAGGAGTGTTTATCTCTTGTCTTCCTATCTTTACATTCGTGTTTTTATAAGAATAGTTTAGGTAAAGTTGACCTATGTAGGTAACACTTTTTCTATCTTTGCCGAATAATGATGGGTCCAAGTGAGGGTTAAGACCTCCAGAAGCAGTTGGGCCTAACCTGTTTGGGTCAATAGCGTTTGTAGTGTAAGCCATTATACCAAACTTTAACCCGTTTACTGCCGCTGTTTCAAATCCAAACTTTCCACCGATTGCAAATGCAGACCTATCTTTTACAATGTCTGTTGTTCCACTTTCATAATTTCTGTCAATGTAAAAAGCTCTAAACTGACCCATTACCTTGCTTTCTTTAAAAGCAGACTCAAGGTCATTCGCTGCAAAAACCTGTGTAGAACCAAGTGCTAAAAGAGCTGACATTGCTAAAACTTTTTTCATTTGTTTAACCTCCTGTAAAGTAGTTTTTATTAAAACATCGTTATATTTCATCATCTATAACATTGTTATATTTTTTAAGGAAAAGCAAACAAAAAAACCTCTCCCTTAAAGGAGAGGTTACCTTTAAAAAATCTTATTCTTCTAAGGTAGATGTATCGCCTATTTCTAATCCAAGTTCTCTTGCTTTTAGCAATCTTCTCATTATTTTTCCACTTCTTGTTTTTGGTAATTTATCTACAAACTCTATTTCATCCGGAACAGCTATAGGTCCAAGGACATCTCTGACTGTATCTTTGATTTTCTCTTTCAACTCCTCTGAAGGTTGGTATCCTTCTTTTAGTATTACAAACGCTTTTATTGATTCTCCTTTTATTTCGTTTGGTTTTCCTATCACCGCTGCCTCTGCTACAGCATGGTTTTCAACTATCGCAGATTCTACTTCTGCTGTTCCTATTCTGTGTCCTGCGACACTTAGTACGTCATCTGCTCTACCTACGACCATTATATAACCTTCTTCATCTATCGCTGCAAGGTCTCCGGCAGAGTAGTATCCAGGTATTTCGTTCCAATATTTTTCGTACCTTTCAGGCTCTCCCCAACAAGTTCTAAGCATTGAAGGCCAAGGATTTTTTATAACAAGGTGTCCAACTTGATTTGGTGGCATAGGGTTTCCTTGTTTATCTACTACCGCAACTTCTATACCAAACATAGGTTTTCCGGCTTTTCCGGGTTTTGCCGGATAAGATGGTAAGGTTGTTATCATGTGTGCTCCTGTTTCTGTCTGCCACCATGTATCCACTATAACTGCGTTTCCTCTACCAATATTCTTATAGTACCAAAGCCATGCTTCCGGATTTATAGGTTCACCAACAGAACCTAAAACTTTTAAAGAAGATAAATCATACTTAGCCGGAATCTCTTCTCCGAACCTCATCAACATTCTTATAGCTGTTGGTGCTGTGTAAAACACATTAACACCGTACTTTTCTACGTATTCCCACCATATTCCCGGATGAGGATATACAGGTACTCCTTCCATCATTACAGAAGTTACGCCGTTGGTAAGAGGTCCATACACTATGTAACTATGTCCAGTAATCCAACCAACGTCAGCAGTACACCAGTATATATCGTTTTCTTTTAAGTCAAATACATACTTAGAAGTCATGTATGTATTTACCATATAACCACCTGTTGTGTGTAAAACACCTTTTGGTTTTCCTGTTGTTCCGGATGTGTAAAGGATAAACAATGGGTCTTCAGCGTCTTGTACTTCCGGCGGGCAGTCCTTTGAAGAGTTTTTAATAAGTTTGTAAAAATCAACTACGTTGTGTTCTTCGTATTCGTCTGAAAGTTCGTTGTCTCTATCCCAAAGAATTATCTTTTCCACAAAATCTAAATCTTTTATGGCTTCCTTTACTGTTGGAAATAATGGAATTTTCTTACCTCTTCTTTTTGTGTAAGTTGCGGTTATGACAGCTTTTGCCTTTGCATCATCTATTCTAATCTTCAATGCTCCTTCACTAAAACCAGCAAAAACAACACTGTGTATAACTCCAATTCTTGCACAAGCAAGCATAGATATAGCAGCTTCTACTGTGTTTGGCATGTATATGGAAACTCTGTCTCCTTTTTTAATACCAAGAGATTTAAGACCATTTGCAAGTCTACTGACTAAATCAAGAAGCTCTCCATAAGTAACCTTCTTCTCATTTCCTTCTTCATCAACAGATATAAAAGCAACTTTGTTTCTTTTTCCATTTTTTACATGTCTATCTATACAGTTGTAAGTAATGTTTGTTTTACCGTTTACAAACCATTTAGCGTAAGGATAGTTCCATTCTAAGACCTTGTCCCATTTCTCAAACCACTCTAACTCTTCTGCAATCTTTGAGTAAAACCCCTCTCTATCTTCAATGGACTGTTTGTAAAGAGATTCGTAATCTTTTATCCACGCCTGCTCAACTATATGTTCTGGTGGATAGTACTTTTCCTCAACCTTCAAAAGTAAATCTGCCTTTTCCATCGTTTTACCTCCTTCTATAACGCGGTTTTATTTTAAAAAATAAAACAGTATTTTAATAAATTTGTGTTAAATGTCAAATTTTTATATCAAAATAAAACATTGTTTGATTAAGTATTATCAGTATCAACCAACATAATATAAAAAGATATTCTTAAATAGTTAAAATTTTATAAAACAGTGTTTTATTACACAAAAAATATGCAACATATTCTTTGCTTTTTCTTGTCATTGAAAAGATTTTATGTTATTAAGTAATTTATAAATAATATTTTTTTATACCTCGAGTGAGAAATTAACCATATAATCCTACTTTTAATTTTTAACGTTTGGATATTACTCCGTCGTCCTATCCAAAATGGCAAAATTTTGTCTCAATAACTGTATGCAAATGAGATGCAAAAAATGTAAGATGTTGATAAATAAAAATCGTCGA
>NZ_DAIDMN010000029.1 GCF_027448985.1 Sulfurihydrogenibium sp. | reverse complement strand
AATTCTGTAATTTTTTCAATCCTTAGGATTATCAACTTGGCTTACAACCATTAAAACAGAATCAGGTTCCTCATTGATATCTTTATCACCATTTATATTTATACTTTTAACTACGGTAATAGTTACTACAGGAACAGTATTTTTGATGTGGTTAGGAGAAAAAATTACAGAATTTGGTATTGGAAATGGAATATCAATGATAATTTTAGCAGGTATAGTTGCTGGAATCATTCCAGCTATTATAAGAACCTATGAATTAGTTAAGGTAGGAGAAATTTCTGTACTTCTATTAACAGTTACATTAATCATAATAATTACAGTTATAGCCGGAATAGTTTACATTCAAGAAGCAGAAAGAAGAATACCTATTAATTATGCAAGAAGAAACGTAATGATAAATCAAGCTGCAAGTTATCTACCATTTAAATTAAATCCATCTGGTGTAATTCCAATAATATTTGCCGTTGCTATACTTATGTTTCCTGCAACAATAGCACAATTTTTTGTAAATAAAAGTGAAATTGCAAGAGCTATAGTAGATTACTTATCTCCTCAAAACTACGTTTATTTTGGATTATATGTAATTCTTATAATATTCTTTGCTTACTTTTATACAGCCATACTAATTAATCCTGTAGATATTGCTGATAATCTAAGGAGAAGTGGAGCTTTTATTCCCGGAGTACGAGCAGGTTCCCAAACAGTTGAATACCTAAACTATGTCCTTACAAGATTAGTTTTCGCAGGTTCTATTTTCCTTGCTGTAATAGCTATATTACCTATGCTTTTAATAAAATGGCTCAATGTTCCATTTTATTTTGGGGGAACGTCCGCACTGATTGTAGTTGTTGTTGCTTTAGATACAATCCATCAAGTAGAAGCTTATTTGGCGATGAGAAAATATGAAGGTTTTCTAAGGAGGTAAGGTTGAGTAAAACAATTATATTTTTAGGTCCTCCTGGAGCAGGAAAAGGTACTCAGTCCCAACTTTTAAAAGAAAGGGATGGTTTTGTTCAAATTTCAACAGGAGATATATTAAGAGAAGCTGTTAAAAGTCAGACACCATTAGGAATTGAAGCAAAAAAATTTATGGATGAAGGTAAGCTTGTTCCAGATGAACTAATAATAAACTTAATTGCCGAAAAACTTGAAGAATTGGAAAATAAAAATATAATTTTCGATGGATTTCCTAGGACAGTTCCCCAGGCAGAAGCTTTAAAAGAGTTATTAATCAAAAAAGGAAGAAAAATTGATGCTGTAGTTTTATTTTTAATACCTGATGAGGAAGTTGTAAAAAGATTAGCTGGTAGAAGAGTGTGTCCAAATTGTGGAGCTGTTTACCATATTCTATACAATCCACCAAAAAAAGATGAGATTTGTGATAAATGTGGAACTCCCCTTATTCAAAGAGATGACGATAAAGAGGAAGTTATAAAGAGAAGATTGGAAGTTTATCATCAACAAACAGCAACTTTAATCGATTACTATAAAGATAGTATTGTAAAAGTAGATGCAACCGCTAATCCAGAAGAAGTTTACAAAACAATAAAAAGTGTGTTATAATTAATATTTACCTATGATTGAGCTAAAATCTAAGGAAGATATAGAAAAATTAAAAATAGCAAATCGGCATGTTGCCGAAATTTTGCATTTATTAAAAGAATACGTTAAACCTGGGATTTCCGCTTACGAATTGGACCAAATCGCTTACGAAGAGTGCAGGAAAAGAGGTGTAAAACCTGCTTTTTTAGGGTTGTATGGATTTCCTGCATCTTTATGTGTTTCTATTAATGAAGAAGTGGTTCATGGAATACCAAAAAAAGAAAAGGTTATAAAAGAAGGTGATATAGTAAGTTTGGATTTTGGTGTTGAATACGAAGGTTGGTTTGGAGATGCAGCTATAACAGTTGCAGTTGGAGAAGTAAGTGATAGAAAAAAAAGGTTAATTGAAGGTGTAGAAAAATCACTTGAAGAAGCGATAAAGATGTGCTATCCGGGAAAAAATTTAAAAGAGATAGCATTAGCAATACAAAAAACTCTTTTGGAATACAGGTTGACACCTGTTTGTAAATACGGTGGACATGGGATAGGAAGAAAGCCACATGAAGAACCTCATGTTACAAATTGCATTGAAAATGCAGAAAATATAGTTTTAAAAGAAGGAATGGTTTTAGCGATAGAGCCTATGGCATATTTAGGTAAAGGTAAAATAAGAGTTTTGAAAGATGGGTGGACGGTAGTGACAACAGACAAAAGTCATGCTGCCCATTTTGAACACAGTGTGGCAGTTACAGATAAAGGACCTATAGTTTTATCAAAATTAGATTAGGTAAGGTAGACAAGGATGGCAAAAAAGAAAGAAGAACAGCAAAAAGAAAAAGGAATTGTTTTAGAAGGAACAGTTTTAGAAGCGTTACCTAATGCTATGTTTAGAGTTCAACTTGAAACAGGCCATGAAGTATTAGCTCATGTATCTGGTAAAATGAGAATGCACTTTATTAAAATATTACCCGGAGATAAAGTAAAAGTAGAGTTATCTCCTTATGATTTATCAAGAGGTAGAATTATTTTTAGAGTCTAATTTAGGAGGATTGAGATGAAAGTAAAAGCTTCGGTAAAACCAAGATGTGAAAAATGTAGAATAATCAAAAGAAACGGTAGAGTTATGGTGATTTGTGAGAACCCAAAACATAAGCAAAAACAAGGCTAAAAGGAGGCTGTAAATTATGGCACGTATAGCAGGTGTAGATTTACCAGATAAAAAGAGGTTAGAAATAGCTCTTACTTATATCTACGGAATAGGTAAAACAAGAGCTAAAGAAATTTTGGAAAAAACCGGAATAGATGGTATGAAGAGAGTTGGAGAACTAACTCCTGAAGAATTAAATACAATAAGAAAATTTATTGAGCAAAATTATAAAGTAGAAGGTGACCTTAGAAGGGAAGTGGCAGTAGCTATAAAAAGACTTGTTGATATGGGATGCTATAGAGGAGTTAGACACAGACTTGGACTTCCTGTAAGAGGTCAAAGAACAAAAACAAATGCAAAAACAAGAAGAGGAAAAAGAAAAAAGTAATTTAAAATAAGAAAGAGGTGTAAAAATGGCAAAAAAAAGAAAAAGTACTTCTAAAAAAGTAAAAAGAACGGTAACTTCAGGTATAGCTCACATACAATCAACCTTTAACAATACGATAGTTACGATTACAGATAAAGAAGGTAACACTCTTGCATGGGCATCTGGAGGAACGGAAGGATTTAAAGGAACAAGGAAAAATACTCCTTACGCTGCACAGTTGGCTGCTCAAAAAGCTGCGAAGAAAGCTATGGATGAATACGGATTAAAAGAAGTTGAAGTTTGGGTAAAAGGACCAGGAGCAGGTAGAGAACCTGCAATAAGGACCTTAGCGGCTGCTGGTTTAACAATTACAGCAATTAGAGATGTTACACCTATACCACACAACGGATGTCGTCCACCAAGTAAAAGGAGGGTTTAATCTATGGGAAGATACATTGGACCATTAACAAAGGTAAGTAGAAGATTAGGAGTTTTTATTGGTGGTGATTTAGAGTCTTTCCAAAAAAGGAATTTTCCACCGGGACAACACGGAAGAATTCAAGGAAGGAAAAAACTTTCTGACTACGGTGTTAGATTACAAGAAAAGCAAAAATTAAAGTTTTTATACGGTGGATTAAGAGAAGGTCAATTCAGAAGATATTTCGAAGAAGCTTCTAAGAAAGCTGGAAACACAGGTGTAGTATTACTTCAACTTTTAGAAAGAAGATTGGACAACGTAGTGTATAGACTTGGTTTTGCAAAAACAAGACAACAAGCAAGACAACTTGTAAAACATGGGCATTTTTTAGTAAACGGTAAAAAAGTTGATATTCCATCTTATAGAGTAGATGCTGGAGATATTATAGAAGTAAGAGAGAAAAGTAAAAAGTTGGCAATTTTTAAAGAAAATCTAGAAAACAGAGATCCAAGGTCTATACCAAAATGGCTTGAATTAGATAGAGATAATATGAGAGGAAAAGTAGTAGAAATCCCAGAAGAAATAGAGTTAGAAATCCCGGTAAACGTTCAGTATATCATTGAGTTCTACTCTATGTAATAAATTCTGGAATGCTCCAAAACCGCCTGCCGGGGATAGGAGCATTCTTATAAATAGGCGGTAAAAAATACCCCGGTACCGGAAGATAACCGGTTAGGAGTTAAAGGATGCCATCTTTGTTAGATTTTGTAATGCCTTCAAAAATATATTGGGACGAAACAACAAAAACTGAAAATTTTGGAAAGTTGTATGTAGAACCGTTAGAAAGAGGATATGGAATAACTCTTGGTAACTCTTTAAGGAGAGTTTTACTTTCTTCATTACCAGGAGGAGCGATAACAGCTGTTAAAATCGTAGGGGTCCCTCACGAATTTACAACTATAAAAGGTGTTATTGAAGATGTGGCTGAAATTGTTCTAAATTTGAAACAAATAAGATTTAAAATAGATGAAAATATAGAAAGAGATTTTGCTATATTAGAATTTGAAGGTACTGGAAAAATTTATGCAAAAGATATAAAGTTACCACCAGGAATCGAGATTGTTAATCCAGATGAGTACATATGCACAGTATCTGAAAATACAAAACTACAGATGGAATTTAGGATAGAAAGGGGAAGAGGTTACAAAACAGTTGAAGAATTAGAAGATATGAGCGAAATTGGTTGGATAGTTATAGATACATCTTTCTCACCTATCAAAAGATGTACATTCCAAGTTGAACCAGTTAGAGTAGGAGAAAAGACTGATTATGATAGATTAATTTTAGAGATAGAAACGGACGGAACTATCACACCGGACGAAGCGTTGGAAAAATCTACAAATATTTTAATAGAACATTTTAACCTATTACAAAAACCAACCGTGAGAAAAGCTCAAATCATTAAGAAAACGGTAGCACCTAAAACTGAAGAGATAAAAATAGAAGAAGATAAGTTGTCTTTAGCAATAGACGAGCTTGAAATATCGTCAAGAGCGATAAACACTTTGAGAAAACTTGGAATAAACACGATAGGAGATTTAGTAAAACTATCTGAAGAAGATTTAAAAGAGGCAAAGAGTATAGGAAGGAAATCTTTAAAAGAGATAAAAGATGCTTTGGCAGAGATGGGATTAGAACTTGCACCATCTAAATCAACTACTGAGTAATAAAGGAGGATTTAAAAATGCGTCATAGAGTTAAAACGAAAAGTTTCCACAGAAGAAAAGAACAGAGAGAAGCTTTATTTATAAACTTGGCAAAGAGTCTTATACTAAATGGAAGGATAACAACCACACTTCCAAAAGCAAAAGCTTTAAGGTCTTTTGTTGAAAAATTGGTTACTTTAGCAAAAGATGATTCTATCCACGCGAAAAGATTGTTAACCCAGAGATTAAAAGACCAAAAAGTTGCAAGAAAACTTTACCAAGAAATCGCACCTTTATTCAAAGAAAGAAACGGCGGATATACAAGGATATACAAACTTGAAAAAAGAAGAATAGGCGATGGTGGAGAACAAGCTATCATTGAGTTTGTAGAGTATCCTGAAAAAGGATAATGTTCGTAATTTCTAACATTCTTTTGGCAGTGTCCCATACTCTGGACATTGCCCTTGAAATATACAAGTGGATAGTGATAGTATCAGCTTTATTGTCCTTTGTTAACCCTGACCCTTACAACCCAGTGGTAAAATTTCTTCGCTCTGCTACAGAACCAGTTTATAGAATCATTAGAAAGTACATACCCACCATCGTTTATAATGTAGATTTTGCACCTTTTATAGTAATTCTCTTTATAATTTTCTTACAAAGATTTTTAGTTCCAACTCTTCAACAACTTGCATATCAAATTCAATAGTCTTATACTTTTTTTATGTTAAATATAAAAGGAATTTTAGCTTTAGAGAGATTTTTACTAACTAAACCTATAGGCAAGGATATTCCTTTGTCTGTAGGTGAAACGGTTAAGGCAAAAGTGCAAGAAGTATTATCATCCGGCTCAGTTGTGCTTAAAATAAAGGATGGTTATTTGACTGTTAACTCAAATATAAAACTTCAGAAAGACCAAGAAATACTTTTAAAAGTTCTTTCTCCAAAAGATAATAAAATTCAACTTGAAATAATCTCAATCGACGGGAAAAGTATAAAGAACTCGAATGTATCTACATCAGATATTCAAGAAAATATCCTGAATAATTTAAAAATTTTAAAAGAAGCCGTAGAAAATGGGAAAATACCTATAAAATCTATCTCAAATTTTCCGGATATAACTTTGACTGTTAAAGATGCTATTAAAAATTCCGGATTGTTTTATGAAAAAAAAGTTTATGATTTTTATAAATTGATAACTCAATTAGAAAGTAAGTTACCATCTGATTTAATTCCTAAGCTTAAGGAGATAAACACTGAAAATTACAAAGAAAAAGTTAGAGAAATCAAATCACAGATAAATGATAGCGAAATTCAGCAAAGATTAACTGATTTAGAAACTACTATAACATCTATAAAAGAAGATTTAAAGTTTATCACGCAAGATTCAAAGACCTTAGAATCTTTGAGTAATTTACAAATTTTGTCTTTATTGTCAGATAGTGGGTATGGTGTTTTTAACTTAAGTATTCCACAAATGAAGATAGGAAACTTTGAAATAAAAAGAGTTAAAAAAGAAAATGAAGAGATTTTTTATTTTAAAGGCAATATAGAGTTTGATGATGGAAAAGTTGATTTTTTAGTGGCAAAGTTTACTGATGGTTATTTTATATCGATAAAGGTGGAAAATCCGGATTTAAGGGAAAAAATGAAAGGTTTAAAAAAGGAAATTTACAACTCTTTAAACAGTCAGAATATTAAAGTGGTAAGTTTAGATGTCTTTTGAAGATAAAAAAGCTGTAGCTTTAAAATACGAAAGGAATAAAGATTCTGCTCCGAAAGTTGTAGCAAAAGGTAAAGGAGAAGTAGCAAAAAAGATTATAGAGGTAGCAAAAGAACATGGAGTATATATAAAAGAAGACCCGGATTTGGTGGAAGTTTTATCCGGGCTTGATTTATACCAAGAAATTCCTGAAGACCTTTATAAAGTCGTTGCGGAAATATTAGCTTTTATATACAAATCTAAACAGAAACGTTAAACTCTCTTAAAGCATCGTTTAAAGATGTCTTTTTATCTGTTGATTCTTTTCTTTTTCCTATGATTAAGGCACATTGGACACCGTACTCTCCTGCAGGAAACTTTTTGGTTATTGTTCCAGGCACTACAACACTTCTTGCAGGAACTCTACCTCTGTACTCTACCGGCTCTTCTCCGGATACGTCTATTATCCTTGTAGATGCGGTTATGACAACGTTTGCTCCTAACACAGCTTCTTCTTCTACTATTACACCTTCCACTATGATACATCGTGAACCGATAAAACAGTTATCCTCTATTATTACTGGTCTTGCAGAAGGTGGCTCTAATACTCCACCAATACCTACTCCTCCAGAAAGATGGACATTTTTACCAACTTGAGCACAAGAACCTACAGTAGCCCATGTGTCAACCATTGTTCCGCTTCCTACGTATGCACCAATATTGACGTAAGAAGGCATTAAGATAGCCCCAGGCTCTATATAACTTCCATATCTAGCTGTAGCTGGAGGAACAACTCTAACTCCTTTTTCTTTCCAGTTCTTTTTTAACGGAATTTTATCGTAATACTCAAATGGTCCAACTTCCATAACCTGCATCTCTTGTATTGGGAAGTATAAAAGTATGGCTTGCTTTACCCATTCGTTTACTACCCACTCACCATTTACTTTTTCTGCAACTCTTATCTTACCTGTATCCAATAAATCTATTGTTTCTCTTACTGCTTCTTTGTACTTGTTATCCTTTAAAAGTTCTCTATTTTCCCACGCTTGTGTGATTAGATTTTTTAAATCTTCCAATTTTTACCTCCGTAAACTAACTTTGATAAAATTATATCAAAAAATAAGTTATAATTATTGAAAATATACAAAGAGGTGTAAAATGGAGAGTTTGATTAAAATATATTTAAATCCAAAAGAAAACTTAAAACAAATCAAAGATAATCCAAAGTCTTATAAAGAGATGTTTTTTAAATACATTTTACCTTTCTCCACTTTACCAGTTTTAGGATATTTAATTGGTTTTACCGTTTTAAAATCTACATATATTTCATCAATAAACCAATTTTTAGATTTGTTAAAATCAGACCCTAAGGCAGACCCTTCAACTGTTGAGTATATGAATAAAATATTAGGTATGCTTCAATCTTCTGATTTTACTAAAATATCTTTGTTTTTGATAATAGTATGGCTTTTTGAGATGTTTAAACCAATTTTCTTAACCGGATTGGTGTATTTTTTTGGTAAATCCTTTGGCGGAGAAGACAACCCATTAAAAGCTTTTAACCTTGTAGTGATTGCGGTTATTCCTGTTTGGTTAGCCGGATTAAGTTATATGGTCAACTCTCCTGTAAATGCATTTTTGATGTTTTTATCAAGTTTTTATATGTTTTACATAATTTTTATAGGTGCAGATAAGGTTTTAGGTATTCCTTCTGAAAACTCTAAGAACTTTCAGTTTATTGTGGTAATAGTTATATTTTACGTGATTTTAAGCGGAATAATAGGAATGCTTCAAACCCATTTAATCCGGAGTATTCTGTGAATGTTTAAAGATTACAAACTATTTATTATTTTTCTATCTTCTTTTTCCATACTTTATATACTGAGGATTTTGGTAATTGAATTTTTAAAAAAATTAAGCAAAAAAACTTCAACTAAAATTGATGACATTCTATACAAAACTATAAAGATACCATCTATCTTTTGGATTTTTATAATATCTGTTCATATAACCATGGTATTTCTTGATATTCCTGAAAAACACTACCACCTGATAACCAAGGTTATAAACGTTTTACTGATTTTATCAATAACGATATTTTTAGCAAACCTATCTGTAAAATCTTTGAAACTTTATATGGAACAAAGAAATCTTCCTACATCTGGAGCATCTTTAATATTTATCCTTATCTATGGATTAATATACTCTTTAGGAATTTTAATAATTCTTTCTCACCTAAATATCTCAATTACCCCGATTTTGACTACCTTAGGTGTAGGTGGTTTGGCGGTAGGTTTAGCATTGAAGGACACTCTATCTAACATATTTTCCGGATTGTATATACTGATGGAGAAGAGAATCACCATAGGTGATTTCATAGAGCTTGAAAACGGTAAAAAAGGCTATGTAGTTAACATAAACTGGAGAACAACAACTATAAAAACACTGTCAGATGACATTATAATAATCCCAAATGAAAAATTAGCCCAAAGTATAGTTGTTAACTATGCTAAACCTGTTAACATAACAAGGATTTCCATTCAAATTCCCGTATCTTACAACACAGACATAGATAGATTAGAAAAAATAGTATTTGAAGAAGTTGAAAATTTTGCAAAAGAAGATGAGAGACTTTTATTGGAACCTAAACCTGTTTTAAGGTTTATTCCCGGATTTGGAGATAGCTCTTTAAATTTTACTCTTTTTGTCTATGCTAACAGTTATGAAAATGGTTTTTTTGTTGAAAGTGAATTAAGAAAAAGAATTTTTAAAAGATTTAAAAAAGAAAACATTGAGATACCTTTCCCTCAGATAGATGTTCACATTAAAAAGGAGTAAACTTGAAAGTAGTAGGATTAACAGGTGGAATAGCGACAGGAAAATCAACGGCAGAGAAGATTTTAAAAGAACTTGGAGCTTATGTAATAGATGCAGATAAAGTTGTCCATAATCTTTATGAAAAAAAGGAAGTTTTAGAAGAAGTAAGAAAATACTTTCCGGATGCTTTTGTAAACGATAAGTTAGATAAAAAAAAGTTAGCATCTATCATATTTAATGATAGTCAAAGGAGAAAAGTTTTAGAAAGTATAATTCATCCAAAGGTAACCCAACAGATAGAGAATTGGCTTAAAGAAGTTGAAAAAAAGGACAAAGATGCTATAGCTATCGTATCCGTTCCACTGATGATAGAAACCGGAAGCTATAAAAATTACGATAAAATAATTTTAATATACGCACCAAGAGAACTTCAAATCAAAAGACTTATAAACAAAGGATTTACTGAAGAAGAAGCTATAAGCCGGATAAACGCTCAGATGGATATAGAAGAAAAAAGAAAGTTTGCAACTTTTATCGTAGATAACTCAGGAACGATAGAAAATTTGAAAAATCAACTAACAGATATATTTTTACAATTAAAAATTGATTGTTAAAGGTTGTAAGATGAAAAAAATTTTTTTCTTTTTGTTTGTAAGTTTGATTTTAGTAAATCTTTCCTGCACCACAAAAACGGAAGAAAAACCGGATGTAACCATAGAGATAAAAGTATCAAAAAACGGCTATCAACCAAACGTAATAAATGTAGAAAGAAATAAAGTTGTTTTATTTAAAATCACAGCAGAAGATGAAGGTATACCAAAAGAGCCAAACTCAAAATATTACGGACACTGTTTTTATATACTTCCTCCTTACGATGTAATGGTTGAAAATGTAGGAAAAGGAGAAACAAAAGAAGTAAAAGTGAAAATGGTGTACCCTGGACATCACATATTTACCTGTCCTTACTGCTCCGACTTTTTCCCTACAAAAGGAGATATTTACGTTAAATAGAGAATCTTTTAGAGTAAAGGAAAACAACCAATCCAAACAAAGGGAACACAGCCATCAACAAAGCGGAAAGTTTGTAGTTATCAGAAGTTATCCAAAGTAATAAACCCCACACAAAAAGCCCTGTGGTAGAAGCCAACCTTTCTGTTAAGGATAGAAAGGACATCCTGGTAGCAATCTCTTCCTGTGGAAAATGTGATACTATGTAAACTCTTGAAACAGTCCAAAGGTGAGCAAGAGAAAATCCTGCAAAAAATCCGGCTATCAAAACTAAATTTTTAGGAATAAAAGTTAATATAATCAAAAATCCAACCCATAAAAAAAATCCAATTGGAAATATTCTATTTACAGTAAATTTATCAGAAACAATCCCCCAAAAAATACCACCAAAAATTCCACCGACTGCAGATAAACCTATTATTTTATAAATCTCTACATCTTCAAAACCAAAAACATTTTTAAGATAAATACTCATCATAGCTATCAAAGTGTTTGCAACTTCCGTAAGTGATAAGATGGAAATTATTGTTAGAATGAATCTTTTGTCTTTGAATATCTCTCTTAGATTAACCGTGTTGGTTTTAGATGGATTTTTTAAAAAAATCATGGAAGGTAAAGCAAACAAGAAAAATATCAAGGCGGTGATAAAATAAACATCCGGAATGGATAAAACCTTAGCAAAGAATATTAAAGCAATCGCGGAACCAACATATCCAAAACTTACACCTAATCCGGATGCTAAACCTTTTGTATCAAAGTTAAGGAGTAAAGAGTTGTAAAATACAAAACTCTGTTGATGAGAAATAGACATCAAGGAAAAAATCATTAAAGATACAAAAGGATTATGGGAAGTAAATCCAAGTAAAAAACACAAAAAAGCTGTTGTGGTAGCAAAAATCACAAATCCTTCTTTTCTTTTTCCAGTTTTATCGGTGTACTTTCCTATATGTAAGGCAAACAGAAAAGATATCAAGAAAGTTAAGCTGTAAACCCAGCTGTACACCTTAGGGTCAATGTGTTTTGTAATGTACAAAGGAAAAAAAACAGAATAAATCAAAGCTCCAAGTATCGTTTCCCCTGTATCAAACAAAGAAAAAGCTAAAATTTTTTTCATTATTATTTTAGATTGACTAAATCTTTTAATTTCTCAACTTCTTCCTTTGTTAAAGGACGATAATCACCAACTTTTAAATCTTCATCTAAAGAAAGGGTTCCCATCCGGATTCTTCTTAGATATTCAACCGGATGACCAAGTTCTTCCATAATTCTTTTAACTATATGGTACTTTCCTTCTAAAACCGTAATAAATATTTCCGATTGATCGGTAGAGTGGAATAAAACTTTAACTTTAAATGGTTTTGTTTGATATTTATCTTTTTTTAGGTAAATTCCTTTTTTTTCATAGACGGAAAAGTTTATGCTTGAAACATCTCCTTTTACAATGGCAAAATACTCCTTTTCCACGTTCCACTTTGGGTGTGCTAACCTGTGAGCTAACTGACCGTCTGTTGTAAGTATCAAAAGCCCTTCCGTATCTAAATCCAATCTACCAACCGGAAAAAGTTTATCTGCTATTGACTGGTCTGATAACAATTCTAAAACTGTTGGCAAATTTTCGTCGTAAGTGGCTGTAAGGTATCCGGATGGTTTGTTTAACATAAAGTAAAAATTTTCTTGGTAATCTACCTCTTGGTCTTCAACGGTTATTTTATCTTTTGATGGGTCTATATGGACAGCCGGATTTTTAACTTCTTGGTCATTTACTTTAACAAAACCTTTTTTTATAAGTTTTTGAACTTCTGACCTACTACCAAACCCTTGATTTGCTAAAAATCTATCTAATCTGATTTTTTTCTCCTTTTTAAGTAAGGGGCTTTCAAAAAGCCCCTTTGATTTTATCACTTATTCAACGCTTCTTTTAACGATTTAGCAGCTGAAAATGCTACAACCTTTCTTGCTGGGATGGTAATCTCTTTTCCTGTTCTTGGGTTTCTTCCTTTTCTTGCTTTTCTCTCTCTTATGTTAAAAACGCCAAGTCCCGGAATAGCTACTCTTTCACCTTTTGAGATAGCTTCTACCACAGCTTCAATGGCTGCGTTTACAGCTTTTTCAGCAACAGCCTTTTTTAACCCTGCTTTCTCAGCAACCGCTGAAATGAGTTCTGTTTTTGTCATTTTTAACCCTCCTAATGAATAAAATTTTTACTAAAAACTAAATTTACCGAAAAAGTTTGAAAAAGTCAAGATGTAAAACTTTAATAAATTTTTTCTAACTCTTCGTTTTCTCTTGTTTTCCATCTTTTGTGGACCCATAAGTACTGGTCCGGATGTTTTTTTACAGCTTCTTCTATTTTTTTTGTGTAAGCTTGTGTTATGTTGAAAGCTGTTTCTTCTTCATCTTTTCCGGATTTGTATTCTATATTTTCAACATTTATGTAATATCTTTTATCTTCTTCGTTGAAGTAGGTATATGCAAAAAGTATTGGAATGTTATACTTTGCTACCAACTTTGCCGGAAAGTTTACGGTAGATGCTTTCAACCCAAAAAAATCAACAAAATAACCTCTATGTCTCAAAGCGTTTTGGTCAACTAAAAAAGTTATCACTTCTTTGTTTTTCAACGCGTTTATAAAGTGTTTCAATGGTTGGTCGTGGAATATTATCTTTATTCCGGATTGTTCTCTTATCTGGGTGATGATTTTGTTTATTTTTTCGTTTTCTTGTCTGTAAGCAAGACTTGTCAAGCCATTTAGATAAAAAGATATTCCAGCTCCACACATCTCCCAACTTGATATATGTCCAGATACGATAATACCACCTGTTTTTTTTATCTCATCAAGTAAACTTTGTCCTTTTTCTATTAATACTACATCTTTTATCTTTCCAGATTTTACATAATCCGGCTGTCGTGGAAATTCTACCAAAACCCTCCCAATATTTTGTAAAGATTTTTTTCTAATGTAGTCTTTCCATTTTTGGTCTTTATCCGGAAATGCTATACTGAGATTTTTTTCTACAACATCTTTACGATACTTTATAAAATAGAGTATATCACCAATTTTGTTGGCTTTTTTTAAGGCTTTCTCTCTTGGTAGTTTTTTAAAGTATTCAAATGTAAGATTGATTATTTTATCAAGCATTTACTTTGGATAACTGTTTTAACTTCTGTAATGCAAGGTTGAAAATCTTCTTGTCTTTGTCAAAAGAAAGTTTCTCTATGGCTTCTTCCAAAGGTACCCACAGGGCTTCTTCTATTTCTTCTTTTTGTGGATTCATCTCTCCACCGATATACTTCATAAGATAATAGTATACAAATTTATGGATTGTATCCACTCCTGACCTATACCAATACTCAACATTCCCCAAATAATCCAAAACCTCGGCATCAACACCTGTTTCTTCTTTTACTTCTCTAACAGCTGCATCTTCTCTTTTTTCGGTCCTTTCTACATTCCCTTTTGGAAAGCCGTACCTGTCTTTGTTTTTGATAAGTAAAATGTAAATTTTGTCTCCTTCTTCTTTAAAGACAACACCACCTGCTGAAAATTCCCATTTTACACTCATATTCCTCTCCTAAACTTAAATTTTTAGTAAAATTAAGAAAAAATATATTATAACACTTCCTATTATGTTTAGAAAAATTCCAAATTTTATCATGGTTTTAATGTTTATAAACTTAGTTGAGTACACTATCCCATTAGGAGGAGTTGCTATTGGAAGCATAAAGGCAAAACTTGCTGCAACAACAACCGCCAAAACCGGATACAATATATCAACATTATAACTTTGTGAACTACCCCCACTTATAACAAGTGGGGGCTTCCTGCTTCATTGAATGATGACTCGTAGACCAATGATTTTGTCATTGTTCCGCCGCCAGAGCATTCTCCACAGGCTTGAATTCGGGCCGTTCCTTCCCTACTCTTTCTTAAATAATCTATCCCATACCTGTATAGGTTCTTACTTGCGTTCTCATCTCTATCATGGTATG
>NZ_DAIDMN010000028.1 GCF_027448985.1 Sulfurihydrogenibium sp. | reverse complement strand
ATTTTATAATAAATTGGTCTTCCGTGGGGACAGATGTTTGGATTTTCTGTTTTTATCCACTCTTTTATTAGTTGTTTTGCTTTTTCTAATGTAAGTCTATCTCCGGCGGTTATGGACATTTTGCAAGATAGTGAGGATGCTATTTTTTCATCGGATGTATCCGGATAGTTCTCCAATATCTCATAAAACACTTCCAATGCTTTTGAGTTTTCTACATTGTAAGGAATTGCAGTTAAAAAGTAATCTTCATTTTTACTTTCAACTATAAAACCTACTTTTTCTAAGGTTTCTTTTAATTCTTCTAATGTAAGTTTTTGAGATGATGTTAAATAAAGTTTTGCCGGAGAGATTAACCTTTGAGATGGTATTTTTTTATTTTGTTTTAGTTGATTTAGTACTATTTCGTACATTACTCTTTCGTTTGCAACGTGCTGGTCTATAAAGTAAACGTAAGAATCACTGTATGCAATTATAAATGTATCTTCTATCTGACCTACTATCTCAAATTTTCCATCTTTTGTTTGATAAATAGCCTTGTCTTGCCTTAATTCTTGGTATGATACTGTGTATGTTTTAAATTGGTTTAAACTATCTTTTAAAGCTGATTCTATCATATCTACTACTATGCTTTCTTTTCTAAATTTTACTTCTTGTTTTGTTGGGTGAACGTTTACGTCTATAAAGTAAGGTGGTAACTCAAAAAAGAGTATAAAAAGGCTATCTCCTATTTTTTTTCTGAGAATTGATGTTATTAAAGCATTTTTTACAGGTCTTTTATTGATGAATAGATGGCTTTTTTTTGATTTTGATGGATTTAAACTTACAAATCCGTAAATCTTTCCTAACTGATTTTCGTATTCTACATACTTTAGATTCTCTACAATTTCTTTTCCGTATATTAGGGATAGTCTTTCTTTTAAAGATGAAGGATAAAGGTTGTAAATCTCTTTTGAATCTATGTAAAGTTTAAAATGTTTATCCGGATTAGACAGTGCGTAGTTTATAAAAACATTCACATTATGCAGATTCTCTGTGTTTTCAGACTTTAAAAATTTCTCTCTTGCTGGAACATTAAAAAATAAATCTTTTACTTCAACTTTTGTACCGACAGGACATCCGGATTGAGAAAGAGATATTAATTTTCCTCCTTCCACAATAATCTCGTTTCCGTACAAATCATTTTTTGTTCTTGATTTGATTGTTAATTTACTTACAGCAGATATACTTGATAATGCTTCACCTCTAAAACCATAACTTAGGATACTATAAAGGTCTTCTTCATTTCTAATTTTACTTGTGTGATGTCGTTTTATTGCATTTATCAAATCTTCTTTTTCAATTCCTTCTCCGTTGTCAATAACGGATATCAACCTTTTTCCGGATTTTTCTATATAAACTTCAACAGTATTAGCCAAAGCATCTAAGGAGTTTTCTATCAGCTCCTTTAAGACAGATGCTGGTCTTTCTACTACTTCTCCGGCTGCTATTTTATTTATGACCTCTTCCGGCAATGGTTTTATTTTCAATCTTGTATCTCCTCTACTTTTAACTTTAATCCTTCCACCGAAACTATTTTTACTTTGGACTTAGCTTTTATCTCTTTTTCTGAATAAGCGTTCCAAAGTTCTCCATGGTACATAACTTTTCCACCATCTTTATCTATGTCTGTAACAGCTTGGGCAGTATCACCAATCATTGCTTCTAATCCAGTTTTTGGCTTTTCTTTTTGTACTTTTAAAGACAGATAACTTACCACAAAGAAAAACAAAGCACTAAACAAAACAACCGGAATAATAACGGATAAAGACAAGTCTCCGTAAGGTGAATCAGACGGTAGCAAAATAACAGACCCTAAAAGTATGGATACAGTTCCGGCTAAGGCAAGTCCTCCAAAAGTTGGAGTAATAGCTTCAATGATAAAAAATAAAACACCAAGTCCAATTAGTATCACACCAAGCCAATTTACAGATAAAATATTTAAAGAATACAAAGCTAAGGCTAAAGATATCAATCCAACAGTCCCCGGAATTATACTTCCCGGGTTGTAAAGCTCAAAGAAGATTCCATAAAAACCTATCATAAGTAAAAAGTATGCTACAGTTGGATTTGATAAGAATGATAACAGTTCTTCTTTAAAATTTTTTTCAACAAACACAAACTTTTGACCCTTTAAATTAAGAGTGATAACTTTAGAATTTTTTACTATTTTTTTCCCATCGATTTTGTTTATCAAATCATTCAAATCGTTAGCAACTACATCTATAACTTTTTTATTCAAAGCTTCATCTGCAGGAAGGTTAACACTTTCAGTTATCATTTTTTCTATAAGTTCCTCGTTTCTACCTTTTTCTCTTACTACTGATTTAACAAAAGCAACCATATCATTCATAACCTTTTTTTCCATAGTTTTGTCAACATCAGACCCATCCATACTGACAGGAGAAGCAGAACCTATGTTGGTAGATGGTGCCATCGCTGCAATGTCAGCAGATACGGTAATAATCGCTCCTGCAGAAGCAGCTCTTGAACCGGGAGGATAAACAAAAACAATAAAAGGAATATCTGTGTTATTGATACTTTTGATAATCTCTCTCATAGAAGTTTCCAATCCACCAGGAGTATCAAGTTGCAGGATTACAGCAGATGCTCTCTCTTTTTCCGCCTGTTGTATAACTCTGTTGATATAATCCACAGTCGTTGGAGTGATAGCATCGTTCCATTTAGCTACTATTATGTCTGCAAAAGAAACTTTTAAAACCAAAAGGACAAAAAGCAATATTCTTACCATTACAAATCTCTCGGAAAGTTTTTAAAGAATTAATTATATTATAGTTTTGATTTTTGAAAAGATGTTTGAAAAGGGGCAAAAGCCCCTTAAAAGAATTTTATATTTTGACTACGTTAGCCGCTCTTGGACCTTTCTCTTCTTGAACTATTTCAAATTCTACCTTTTCACCTTCTTCAAGATTTTTGAAACCTTTTCCTTGAATAGCTGAAAAGTGAACGAATATATCTTGTCCATTATCGTCTCTTGTTATAAAACCAAATCCTTTCTTAGAGTCAAACCACTTAACTGTACCTGTTACCTTCATACCTTTTCCTCCTTAAACTCTTACTACATT
This sequence comes from Sulfurihydrogenibium sp., assembly GCF_027448985.1. Classification (GTDB taxonomy): domain Bacteria; phylum Aquificota; class Aquificia; order Aquificales; family Hydrogenothermaceae; genus Sulfurihydrogenibium. Next base: position 11,676 of record NZ_DAIDMN010000028.1, on the reverse strand, counting down.
TGCTGCTTTAGGACCTTTTTCGTCCTGAGCAATTTCAAACTCTACTTTTTGACCTTCCTCAAGAGTTTTAAAACCTCTTGATTGAATAGCTGAAAAATGAACAAAAACATCTCCTTGGCCATCATCTCGTGTGATGAAACCAAAACCTTTCTTTGAGTTGAACCACTTAACTGTACCTGTGATACGCACGACAAAAAACCTCCAAAAATTAATTTAAATTACCTCTAACAGAAGAGGTTTAAAGAAATACTTTGATTTTTCTGGGACTTTAAGACTTTTTAAGATGGTGTGTCTTTTGCTCCCCTGGTACTTCTTTAAACATCTTCTATTATTTGTTGATAATAATTATGAGGCAGTTTTTTATAAATGTCAACTATAAAATGCACATTTTTTATGCAACTTTATTCGTTGTTACATACTTGTCAAATCGACAAAAAAGTTATATCCTTTTATAAGAAAAGTTTTGAAGAGGTGAACAAATATGGAAATATCATATCTAAGGATATCTGTTACAGATAAATGTAATTTAAAATGTTTTTACTGTAGACCAGATAACATGGACTACATACCTCACCAAGAAATTTTAAGGTATGAAGAAATAGCAAAGTTAGTGAAAGCAATGACCAAATACGGTTTGAAAAAGGTCAGAATTACAGGAGGAGAACCCCTTGTAAGACCTCAAATTGAAAATCTTGTATACCTTTTAAAACAGATTCCCCAGATTGAAGATATAGGTATGACAACAAACGGTATAACTTTAGCTCAGCACGCAGAAAAATTAAAAAAATCCGGATTAAATAGATTAAACATAAGTATTGACAGTCTCAAACCAGACTTATTTTACCAGATAACAAAAGGAAGATTGGAAGATGTGTTAGAAGGTATAAAAGTAAGTAAAAAGTTAGGATTTGACCCTATTAAAGTAAACGCTGTAATAATAAAAGGATTGAACGACAATGAAGCTCTTGATTTTGTTGAGTTTGGAATTGAGTACGGTGTAGAAGTAAGATTTATAGAGATGATGCCTTTGGGACAAGGATATATAAAATGGGAAGAAGAAATGGTAAAACCATTGGACGAGATAAAACAAAAGATAGAGGAAAAATACGGAAGATTATTACCATCTTTCTCAATTGGAAGTGGTGCCGCAAAAGTTTATCAGCTTCCAAAGTACAAAACAAAGATAGGTTTTATCACACCAATCTCAAACCCATTTTGTGATGGATGCTCAAAACTTCGTTTAACAGCTGAAGGAAGTATAAAACTGTGTTTAAGAACGGATGAAGAAATTCCGGTAAAAGAAGTTTTAAGAAACGGTTCAGAAGAAGATTTAGATAAATTTTTACAAAAAGTGTTGATTGAAAAAGAGTTATCAAACATGAAAATACAAAAATCCAACTACTCATTTTCCGACTGTGCAAGAGTTATGACAAGTATAGGAGGATAGTGTATAATCTTTTATAATATTTTAAAGTGGTGATTAAAATGGGAGAAATTAAAGGACAGATTAACCAAGAAGTTATTGATACTCTTGTTTCTTTGACTAAAAATATCCTTGGAGACAAAGCGGTAGAACAAATATTAAATACTATTTGTGAAAAAATTGGAAATCAGTGTTCAGGAAGAGATATCGTTTTTGCATTTGCGGATGAAATTCAGAATATGTACGGACAAAAAGGTGGTTATGCAATTGTCCGTCAACTTGGAAGAGAGGTTGCCAAAGTTTTAATGGAAAAATATCCTAAAGAAGAGTGGGAAGATTTGTTAGAAAAAAGTTTAAACACTTTTGGATTTGCATACAAGATAGAGAGAAACAAAAACGAAGCTTATATATGTAACTGTGTATTTTACGAAGATGTTTTGAAACCAAGGAATTTGGGACCTATACAACATTGTGTATGTTGGTGTGGTTGTGGTTTTATTGAGGCTTTTGTAAAAGGACTTGAAGAAGGTGTTAAAGGGATACAATGGGTTGAAAGAGACTACGAAAATCAAAAATGTAAGTTTATTTTTTTGAGGGATAAAAATGGATAAAGCGATTATAGGAGTTTTGACTATATCAGACAGAGCAAGTAAGGGTATCTATGAAGATATCAGTGGTAAAGCTATAATAGATTATCTTAACGATATTTTAATAACGCCTTTTGAAATTGAGTATAAGGTTATCCCGGATGAACTTGAAATAATAAAACAAACTATGATAGATATGGCAGATAATAAAAAATGTTGTCTTATCCTTACTACCGGTGGAACGGGACCTGCAAAAAGAGATGTGACTCCAGAAGCAACAGAATCGGTATGTGAAAAGATGATGCCCGGATTTGGAGAGCTGATGAGACAGGTTTCCTTACAACAGGTACCAACAGCAATCCTTTCAAGACAAACAGCCGGAATAAGAGGAAGTTGCCTTATCGTAAACCTTCCCGGAAAACCCCAATCAATAAAACTATGTCTCGATGCTATCTTCCCAGCAATACCGTACTGTATAGAATTAATAGATGGACCATTTATAAACACGGACCCATCAAAAGTAAAAGCCTTTAGACCTAAAAAGTAACATTCCTTTTGTAAACGTTTAACGTATTGTATAAAAGCATAGCAACCGTCATAGGACCTACACCACCCGGAACAGGTGTTATTGCATAAGCCTTTTCTTTTACTTTATCAAAATCCACATCTCCTACAATCTTACCATCAACTCTATTTATACCAACATCAACAACAACAACACCTTCTTTTACCATATCTGCTGTTATTAATTTTGGTTTTCCAACAGCTACAACAAGTATATCAGCCTTTAAGGTATGGCTTTTTAAATCTTTTGTATTTTTGTGACATACTGTAACGGTTGATTTTTCATCCTTTAAAAATAGTAAGGACATAGGCTTTCCAACGATATTACTTGCTCCAACAACCACAACATCTTTACCGAAAGTATTTATCTTGTAGTACTCTAAAAGTTTAACAATACCATAAGGTGTACATGGAACTATTCCATCATCTCTTCCGGTTGCAAGTTTACCAACATTTAACGGGTGAAAACCATCAACATCCTTCTTAGGATTTATAGCTTCTATTATTTCAAGAGTATTTATGTGTGAAGGAAGTGGTAGTTGAACGAGTATTCCATCTACTCCTTCATCACCGTTTAGCTGACCTATAAGGTCTAAAAGTTCTATCTGGGTTGTGTTTTCTGGTAAAAAAAATGGTTTTGAATTAATCCCTACCGATTGACAATCCTTTATTTTTTTATTTACATAAATTTGGCTTGCAGGATTGTTTCCTACTAAAATAACCGCTAAAGTAGGTCTTCTGTATCCTTTTTCTATATAGGTTAAAACTTGATTTTTTATCTCTTCTTTTATCTTTTCCGCTAAAATTTTACCATCTAAAAGTATCATCTACACTCCTTAGTGTTTAAAATGTCTCATTTTGGTAAATATCATAGCTATACCGTGTTCGTTACATGCTTTGATAACTTCATTGTCTCTTATAGAGCCTCCTGGCTGAATTACAGCTTTTATTCCATACTTTGAAGCAAAGTCTATACTGTCTCTAAATGGAAAGAATGCCTCAGAAGCTAAAACACTTCCTTCCAATTCAAGTCCAAACTCTTTGGCTTTTTTAACTGCCGTTTCTAAACTGTCAACTCTTGATGTTTGTCCTACTCCTATTCCTACTGACCTTCTATCTTTTGCAATAACAACTGCATTTGATTTAACATGTTTAACAACCTTCAACGCAAATAAAAGGTCTTCTAACTCTTTCTCACTTGGTTTTCTTTGGGTGACTACCTCTAATGTTTCGTAAAGTCCTTTATCTCTGTCCTGAATTAGATATCCTCCGGATAATCTTTTTAAATCTTTTCCTTCTGTATCTTTTTCAAAATTTTTTACTTTTACAACTCTTAAATTTTTCTTTGATTTTAAAACTTCCAAAGCTTCCTTAGAAAAAGAAGGGGCAACAACAACTTCCAAAAACAGTTGGGTTAGGGTTTGGGCAGTTTCTTCATCTAACTCTCTATTAAATGCAACTATTCCACCAAAAGCTGATTTTGGGTCTGTCTGTAATGCTAACTTGTATGCGTTTAAAATGTTATCACTTTCTGCAACACCACAAGGGTTGTTGTGTTTTACTATTACACAAGCCGGATTTTCAAACTCTTTTACAAGTAGTAAAGAAGCTTCAACATCTAAGTAGTTGTTGTAAGACATCTCTTTTCCTTGAAGAATCTCTGAATCTGCGACAGATAGACCTTCTTCTACAGGATTTATGTACAAAGATGCTTTTTGATGTGGGTTTTCACCGTACCTTAAAGGCGATTTTTTCCTCATCGGTACTGTCAATTCACTTGGAAAATCTTCATTTATCCCAAATTTTTCATTTAGTACGTGTGAGATTATACTATCGTAAATGGCAGTATGTCTAAATGCTTTTAACGAAAGGATTTTCTTTGTATCAAGTGATATATCACCTTTTGTTTTTAACTCTTGAATAACTACGTTGTAATCTTTGGGGTCAGTTATTATTGCAACGTATTTATAATTCTTTGCAGATGCACGGACCATTGCAGGTCCACCTATATCAATGTTTTCTATAATCTCGTCTAAATCTGAGCCTTTTTTGACAGTTTTTTCAAAAGGATAAAGATTTATAGCAACTATATCAATAGGAGTTATGCCATTTTCCTGTAGTTGTTTCATATGGTTAGGGTTATCTCTTACAGCCAAAATTCCACCATGGATTTTTGGATGGAGGGTTTTTACTCTACCGTCCAATATCTCCGGAAATCCAATTATCTGTGATACTTCTACAACTTCTATACCGTTCTCTCTTAGATGTTTTGCGGTTCCAGAAGAAGATACTATTTCATAACCAAGATTTACAAGTTCTTTTGCAAACTCTACTATACCTGTTTTGTCTGATACTGATATTAATGCTCTTTTCAATTACTCCTCCTTGGTCTCTTGTTTTTGTTCTTCTTGTAAAGACTGTTTTATGATGTCTTCCATTATGTTCGCTAAGATTTCTCCTCTTTGGTAAATAGTGTGTTCTTTTAGTGCTTTTTCTCTTCCGGATTTGGATATCTCTGCCATCTCATCGGGTGCTTCTTCAAGGTAGTAAGCAACTTTTCCTTCTATCTCTATAAAGTCTACAGGATGGTAAGTTATGATTTCTTTTTCAGGGGTAAAGAAAGATTTAGACGAAAGTCTATCTTCTACAAAGGTAAGGCTTCCGGATGCCACACTATCAAAAACTGTAAATCCAAGTCCAGTTGGTATAAAAGGTGGCTGGCTTAAAAGGGCTATTTTCGTTCTTGATAAGAAATCTACAACATCCTTTTGAGAAACTACATCTTCGTATACAACTACATTTTCTTTTGGTTCTCCTATTACAGGACCTAAAATGTTAACTTCGTAGTTTTCAATAGCATCAATTATTGACCATCTTCTTAGGTACATAGCGTAAAGTCCTATCTCTGTTAGTAAAGTCATAAAGTCCGCTTCGTTTTCTTGTTGGAATTGAATCAACGCAGCTTGAAAATCCGGATTTAACTGAGATAGTAAGTATCCAGATGCAAATCTAATAGGCATATCTGGATTTCTGTATATCAATCTACCAAGCTCTATAGCAAATCCTAACAAGTTAGGGTCAAATCTCTCTTGCCACTGATTTTCTATGATGGTAGGGTCAGTTATAGGTCCTACAAAGGCAACTTCAAACTCTTTCTCTCTTAATGGTGGTATTTTTGAAGGATTTACTCCAGGTGGAATAAATGCTACATTCTTACCTGCTGACCTTAACCACTGGGTATGTTCTATATCCATCGTTGCGTAAAGTATCTGGTTGGATTGTAAAACAGGTTTTAATTTTGTATAGTGTATCATAGGGTCATCTATAAACCAAGTTATATGAATGTTCCCAAGTAAATCACAGAATGGAAGTTGTTGACCTTCTCTTTCTGCGTATATCATTCCATCAAGGTTTAAATCAAAGGTAAAAAGTGGCTTATACTCCAATATCTGATTGATAACGTCTTGAACGTTTTCAGCTGTAAGGTCTATTACCTTCACTTCAAAGTTTCTTGCTGAAACAGATTTTGCAAGTCCATCCATTATTGATTCTGCCATCTGTCTTGGGTCAGGCGTTTTTAGAAAAACAACTCTTGGTTTTGTAATTTTATTTTCTTCCATCGATTACTCCTTTTTAAAGTTTTTTACTTAACGCTTCTTCGTATGTGTATGGACATTTTTCAGATATGTTAAAGTCATCTGGATTGTATCCGTTGTTTCTTAACCATCTTCTTAATCTAACTTTTGCTTTATCCCATGCGGTATCAAAATATTCAATCAATTTTACCTTCAAGCTTGGATGTCTTTTAAAAAGAAAAACAATCTCATCTTTAGAGTTTTCTATACTTCTAATCCAGCTATCTCCGGCTTTATCTCCACCAGCTAAATGTTTAAAGTTATCTAATTTGTAAAGATGTTCCAATATTACAGCTAAATAACTTATACACGCTTCCAAATGTCTTAATCCCATATCTTCAATCTCCATAAGTAGGTTATCCCAATCTACAAGTTCATAGGCTTTGTCTTTCAGCAGTTGCAGATTTGTCTCTACCCATAGTGGATAATCTTCATCGTAAAGTTTTTTTAAGTCTTCTTTTGTAAATTTTCCGGATAAGGTTGCCATAATATCACTCCTACTTTCTTTAAAAACTCTACTAATATCTTAAATTTAAGCTTCTTTTTCAAATATTTCTATCTTAGCACCTTCTGTGTCTATATCTAAAACTTTATACTCGGCACTTATTGATACTTCTTTGAAGGCTTCCACCATTGATTGACCAATTTTGTCAAAGTTTTCTGTTGCCAAGGCAAGCATCGTACTACCAGCACCACTTAAAGAAGCTCCAATGGCTCCGTTTTTGTAAGCACTTTCTATGACTTTGTCAAAGTTGGGAATAAGATTTTTTCGGTATGGTTGGTGTAATCTATCTTCCATCGCTACTTTTAACAAATCATACTTTTTTTCTTCTATCGCTTTGATAAATAAGGTTGCTCTTTGTAGATTAAAGATAGCATCTTTTAATGGGACTTCTTTTGGTAATACAGACCTTGCTAACTGTGTAGAAAGTTCAAAATCCGGAATAACAACAACCGCTTTAATATCTTTTGGAAAATCTATTTTACTGTAATAGGTTTTTTGCTCTGTTTTCAAAGCTGTGATAAAACCACCTTTCCAGGCAGGAAGGAGATTATCCGGATGGGGTTCAAACAGGTAGGCAACTTTAAAAAACTCCTCATCTGTAAGGGGTTTTTTGTGAACAGCAAAACTTGTAAGTATTCCGGCAACTATCGCTGTTGCACTACTTCCAAGACCTCTTGCAACGGGAATATTTATGGTTTGCTTTAACCTTGCACCGTGAAATGTTTTTCCCTCAGATTCACAAAGGTACTTAACTACCTTTATAAACAAGTTATTTTCAGGATTTTTTAAAAACTCATTTTCTGGAAAGGACTCTATAAAAATACCTTCTGCTTCTTCTACTTCAAACTCGTTGTAAAGAGTTAAGGCAAGACCAAAAGTATCAAATCCGGCTCCAAGATTTGCTGTCGTTGCAGGTACTTTTACCTTTACTACCTTTTTACTCATTTATTCTTCCTTCCAATATGTCAACGTACTCTTTTATTCCTCTTTGTATTGAGTATCTTGGCACAAAACCAAGCTCCTCTTTTATCTTTGTCATATCCGCTTGAGTGTACTCTTGGTAAAAATCGTAAGGGCAGTCAAAGTAATCCGGTTCCAAATTGGTTCCAAGGGCTTGATTTAAGTACTTGATAACGTCATTAAATGATGTTGCTTCTCCACTTCCTACATTGTAAACCGTTGACCTTGGGGCTTTAGAAGCAAGTATGGTTGCATCTACTGCATCTTTAACGTAAACAAAGTCTCTTTTTTGTTCTCCCCATTTGAATATCCTCGGTCTTTGCCCTGATTTCATCTGAAGGTAAAGTTGATAAATCATACTCGCAAACTTACCTTTATGGGCTTCCCGTGGACCGTAGACGTTAAAATACCTAACACCTACTATTTTTAACCCGCTTTTATCAGAAAACTCTTGAGCAAGATTGTCCATGATATACTTTGAAAAAGCGTAAACATTTTCAGGTGATTTTTCTCTATCTTCTTTAAGTGGTACATGTTCTTTAACATTACCGTAAACAGAAGCAGAAGATGCGTAAACAACTATACTCTCATTATCATAAGCAAGCTCTAAAATATTTTTAAAACCATCTACGTTCCTTCTAACCATGTACTCTTGGTCCGTAACGGTTGTATCAGTTATAGATGCTAAGTGGAATATGATATCCGGTTTAAAATCTTCTATTTTAAAAAACACCTCATCGGTAGAAACATCACATGAGTAAACTATACCTTTGAACCCTTTTAAATTTTTGAAGTTTGCACTTGAAAAATCATCTAAAATTAATATTTTACTATCTGGATAATCTTTTTGAAGTTTTAAAGCCAAGTTTGAACCTATAAATCCGGCTCCTCCTGTTATCAGTATGTTATGAAACATCAACTACACCTCTATATAAAAAAGTTCTTGACCGTACTCTACAGGCTGACCGTTTTCTACCAGTATCTTTACAACCTTTCCATCTACATCGGACTCTATCTCGTTCATAACCTTTAAAGCTTCTATTATACACAACACCTGACCTTTTGAAACCATATCACCTTCTTCAACAAAAGGTGGGGCTCCCGGAGATGGTGACCTGTAAAAGGTTCCAACTAACGGAGATTTAATAACGTGGTACTTTTTCTGTATCTCTTCTTTTACTTGAGTTTCTACCGGAGCTTTTATCTCTTCTTTTATTTCCACCACCGGCTGGGGGATGTAATAGGTTGGGGGTAGTGTTTGAGATAAAATTTCTTTTGGTCCCAAATACTGTTTTATCCTTATTTTCCCGGATTCTGTAAGGATTTCAAGTTCCTCTACTTTGGTATCTTTTAACTTTTCTATAAGTTCAAAAACAAATTCTTTATCCATAACTCCTCCAACTTCCCTTCCAAAAGGGAATAACTCTTTACTTGTTGACCCTTTCTATGTATGTACCTTTCTCCGTATCAACCTTTATCTTATCTCCAACGTTTATAAATAAAGGAACTTGAATGGTAGCTCCTGTTTCTATTTTTGCTGGTTTTAAAGTGTTTGTAGCAGTATCTCCTTTGAATCCGGGTTCTGTTTCTACTACTTCGTAAACTTCATGTTTTGGAAGTTCTATTCCTATTGGATTACCTCTGTCTAAAAATACTACTACTTGCATACCTTCTTTTAAAAATTGTGCTTCATGCTCCATGTTTTCAGCCGGAACTGCAAAAGTTTCATAAGTGTTTGTATCTAAGAAGTAGTAATAGGAACCGTCTGTGTAGGAGTAGTTCATAAATCTTTGTTCAAAGTCTGCAAGCTCGATAGAGTCTGAGGATTTAAAAGTAAACTCTGTTACGTTTCCTGTTCTCATATTTTTTGCTCTAACTCTTACGAAAGCTTGTCCTTTTCCGGGTTTAACGTGTTCATAACTAACAACTTTGTAAGGTTGATTGTCAACTAAAATAAATTGGTCTCTTGCAATTCTGTTGATATCAATTTTGATTCCCATAAACTCCTCCGAGAAATTTTTTAAAGTAAAATTATACCAAAATTTAAGGTCGTTATTTTGTTGAATTACTTAACTCTTGGATAGCAAATTTTAGAGCTTCTTCTATATTACCAAACTGCTTTAAGGCTGTTTTTGAGATTCTGTAAGAGCTTTCTTTATCGTATCCAAGATTTATAAGGGTTTTAGCCAAATCTTCCACCAGTTCATTTTCAAAGCTTAGTTTTCCCTTTAATTCTACTACTATCCTTTGAGCTGTTTTTTTGCCAATACCTTGAACTTTAATAAGGCTGTTGATATCTGCTTCTTCTAATATACTCTGAAACTCATCTACAGAAAATACTGATAAAATTGATAAAGCGTGTTTCTCCCCTACTCCGTGTATTTGTAGTAATAAGTTAAATATTTCTCTTTCTTCTTTCGTTTTAAATCCAATGAGACGAATTTCATCTTCCTTTATCTTTAAAACTGTGTAAACTGTGTCTTCTTCCAAAAATTTTTCCGAATCCGGAACGTTTACAAGAAAACCAAAACCATATTTTTCTATGAGTATTTTATTTTTATCTATTTTTTTTATTTTTCCGGATATGTAATCAAACATCTATCTGTAAAAGCTCCTTCTTTCTAAGTTGTCCACAAGCTGCTGCTATATCTCTTCCCTTGCTCCATCTTATGAAGGTGGCTATATTGTTATCCCACAGGATTTTTTCAAAAGCTAACACTCTATTTTCTTCTGGTCTTTCAAAATCGGACTCAGGATAAGGATTAAAAGGTATGAGATTTACCTTAAATCTGTGTTTGTCTTTTTTCAAAAGATTTACAAGTCTTTTTGCATCTTCAGGTGTATCGTTTACATTTTTTATTAGGACATACTCAAGAGTTATTCTCCATCCAGGTTTTAAAGGTATACTTCTTAAAAGTTCCATAAGTTCTTCTAAAGTGTTTGTTTGAGATATCGGCATAAGGTATGCTCTTTGATTTTGGTTAGATGCGTTTAAAGAAACGGCAAGTTTTACCTCTGGAAAGTCTTTATCTTCATACATCTTTCTAATTTGATGAAGTATTCCACTTGATGATATGGTTATCTTCCTATGGGATAACTTACACATATCCGGATGAGTAAAGATTTGGACGGATTTTTTGACATTTTCGTAGTTTGCCAACGGCTCTCCCATTCCCATATAAACGATGTTCGATATCCGGTTTTCTTCAGATTCTCCCAAAAATCTTTGGACGTTGATGTATTGGTCAACTATTTCTGACGTTTCAAGATTTCTTATTAAACCATCTTTTGTTGTATAACAGAATCTACAACCAACAGCACACCCTACTTGTGTGGAAACACACAGAGTTTTATGGTTTTTTTCATTGATTAAAACGGTTTCTATGGTGTTACCATCTTTCAACTTCCACAAAAACTTTATACTTCCGTCTATCTTTGATTGCTGGTATGTAATTAGCTGTAAGGAGTTTATCTCACATTCTTTTTCTAAAGTTTGTCTGATATCCTTCGATAGGTCAGTCATCTCTTGAAAAGATTTAACCTTTTTGTTATAAAGCCACTTTGCTATCTGTTTTGCTCTAAACTTCTGCCAACCTTTCTCCAACACAAACTTTTCAAGCTCTTTGTAATTTAAATTTTTTAAGTTAATCATGTTCTAACACTTCCTCTTCTTCAAATATTCCATCTTTTAAATACCAACTTCTATAAGAAACTGCTTTTCCTTTTTGAACACTTACTATAATATACGACATATCTTCCAATGCGTAAAGTAAATCTGTCTGGGAAGGTCTATCCGGATGGTCCGGATGAGAGTGGTAAATACCTACTATTTGTAAATTATTTTTATCTGCATAATCCTCAACTCTCATATAATCCTTAGGTGAAATATCAAACCTATCGTTAGCTCTTTCCTTATTCTGGTTTTCTACTTGAATAACCTCAACTGCTTCTCTTACATTATTTTGATAATCATTTTTACCCAAGATAAAACCACACACTTCA
>NZ_DAIDMN010000027.1 GCF_027448985.1 Sulfurihydrogenibium sp. | reverse complement strand
TACTATGGTTATATGTTTTAGAACAAAAAGTAATTTACATAGGATGGTTGTTCATTATTGAAGATAAGAAAGCTGCTAAAAAGCCTGTGGTTATTATTCCAAGGTTCAAGGATATATCGGTAGTGGTTTTTATTAAGGAAGCTAACATACTTGTGAATCCTACATTTTTTAAACTGTATACAACAACGTACATGCCTATGGAAAAAACGATAATTTTCCAAGGAGTTTCCTTTAAAACAACCTTTTTTATATCAACGATTTCTTCTTTATAGGTGGCTATACCAAGTATCGTTGCTCCAAGCCCAATTATAAAAGAGACAGGGATGTGGTAATTTTCAGCTATGAAAAAACCTACAAATAGTATAAGAAAAACAAACCAGCTTAGCTTAAAGAGAAATTTGTTTTTTATTGCGTATTTAGGTGGTTTATCTTCAAGTACTTCCAAATCAATTTTTTTTATTAAATCTTTTTTGAAGTAAAGATATAAAACTGTTAATGTTGCCACCAATGAGAAAAAGTTTACAAATACCATTACTGATGCGTATTCGAAAAATCCAATTCCAAAAAAATCCGCCGTTAGGATGTTTACAAGGTTTGAGATAATCAAGGGAAGGCTTGTTGTGTCAGATACGAAACCACTTCCCATTATGTAGGGAAGCATATATTTTTGACTTAATCCAAGGTACCTTATTTTTTGATAAACTATTGGAGTTAGTATTAAAGCTGCTCCATCGTTTGCAAAAAAAGCTGATATTCCGGCTCCTAAAAGGATAAGATAAATGAATAATTTTATTCCATCTCCTTTTGAGAGTTCTATTATGTGAAGGGCAGCCCATTCAAAAAATCCGATTTTATCAAGTATCAATGATATAAAAACAATTCCGATGAAGGCTAATGTAGCATCCCATACAATTTCAACTACTTTAATAACATCACTAAAAGAAACTACACCAAAAATTAAAGCAAGTGTGGCTCCAAATGTGGCACTCCATCCAATGTCTATTCCTTTAGGTTTTTTTACTACGAAGAATAATGTTAAAAAGAAAATTGAAATGGATACTATTTTTTCCATAACTCAACCTATAAAATGAAATTAAGTAAATATCCAACGATTATTATTGAAATTCCTACGATTGAGGCAAAAATTGCTATGAGTTTTGGTTTCATTATCTGTTTTAAAATCATAAATTCTGGAAAAGATAAAGCTGTGGTTGCCATCATGAAAGCAAGTGCTGTTCCTATAGGAACCCCTTTTAGTATCAGGGCTTGAATTACCGGAAGTATTCCAGCTGCGTTTGAATATAGAGGTATTCCTATTAGTACAGCCAAAGGAACGGAGAAAACTCCTGCGTTTTTAGAAATATTCTCTACAATGTCTTGAGGAACGTATCCATGAATGAAACCGCCTATCCCTATAGCAACTATTATATAAAGCCATATTTTTTTTAGAATATTTTTTACGTTGTGGTAAGCAAATTCTAATCTTTCCTTGAAAGATAGCTCTTGGATTTGACTTTCCCCGAATTTTAGTTCAAAAACGTAGTCTTCTATAAGATTTCTTGGATTTAGTTTGTCTATTATGTATCCGGATACTGTTGCAACTATTATACCAAAAACAAGATATAAGATAGCCACTTTAAAACCAAATAATGAAAAAAGTAAACCCAGTGCAATCTCATTTACCATAGGAGATGCCACTAAAAAAGTGAATGCAGCTGATAAAGGAATACCAGCTTCCACAAATCCTATAAACATAGGAACAGCAGAACAGGAACAAAAAGGTGTTAAAACACCCAAAAACGCTGCCAAAGGTAGAGCTATACTTTTATGTTTAGATAAAATTTTCCTTGTTTTCTCCAAAGGAAAATAACTTCTGATAAAAGATATAAAAAAAATTATCACAATCAAAAGAGTAAAAATTTTCAGTGTGTCATAAATTATAAAATGAATGGTTTCTGAAAGTCTTTCCCCTTTTTGTAAACCAAATGTGGTATAAACGATGTAATCAGCTAAATTTTCGTATACTTCAAACATAGCTAATCCTGATTTATAAGCTCTTCTATTGTTTGAGGATCTGGTATTGGAGTACCTACGTGTTTTAACTTTCCATTTACAACCAGTAACGGTGTTCTCATCACTCCGTACTTAGCTAATTCTCTAACATCTATTACTTTTTCTACTTTTGCGTCTATACCTTTTGACTTTACTATTGTTGATACTACATTGTAAAGTAATTCGCAGTTTCCACAGTTTGAGCTACTTATTATTTTTATTTCCTTCATTTTAAAGCTCCTTGATTAGTTTTTCTACTTTTGTTTTTATTTCGTCTCTTACTTTTCTAAAAGCTTGTAATTTTGCATCTTCTGTTGGTCCTATCACCTTTGCAGGGTCTGGAAGTCCCCAATGTTGTGTGTTTGCAGATGGGATTACGGGACATGTTTCTGCTGCATCTCCACAGAGAGTTATGATGTAATCCATTTGGCTAATTGGTATTTGGTCTATATGTTTTGAGTACTGGTTTGATATGTCAATTCCGTCTTCTTTCATAACTTCTACGGCTTTGGGATGTACATATCCGGATGGATTAGAGCCAGCTGAATACACTTCAACATCTTTTCCATAGATTTTTGCAAAATATTTTGCATAGCCTTCAGCTATCTGACTTCTTGCTGAATTTCCTGTACATATAAAAGCTATTTTTTTAGCCATCTTTTACCCCACAAAATGTACTGTAATTGTTCGTTTTTACGTTTTTATCTATAAGGTCTATTAGTCTGTTTATAACTTTATTTTCCTTTGTTATTGAGTAGTAAACCCATTTTCCCTCTTTTCTGGCTTTTAAAATATTTGCATCTTTTAGTATTCTAAGATGGAAAGATATTCTTGGTTGAGATATGTTAAAGTATTCTACAAAACTACACACACATACCTCTCCGGAATTTATAACCATTTTTACTATCTTTAACCTTATTGGGTCGGATAACGCATAAAATGTTTTTAAAAGTTTTTGTTCTCTCATCTTGTACTATAATATAAAAAATTTTTTATATGTTTGAAATGATAAAAGTCATAAAAGTGGCCTAAAAAAGGCCACTTGATTTGTTAAAATTGTAGTCCGGCTAACGCGTATCCACCTTTTATTTTGATATCTGTTTTAACACTACTTTCATCTATTTTTAGTTTTTCGTACCTGTATCCGGCTTCAATAAACGGTTTTAGTTTACCAAGTGGGAGAAAACTACCAGCATAAAGTCTTCCGGCTAATGTGTAATCATAGTATGTATTTTTGCTATACCCTATGTAGTTAAGATTTCCAAGTACAGAGAAGTGAGGGATAGGTTTAATCTCTGCTGCTAAATGTCCCATAGGAATAGGTAAAGTTATAGACTTACTTTCGCTAACTTTTTGTCCTGTGTTTTTATCTGTTCCGTTTAGCTTTCCATCAAAGAATATTGTTCTTACGTTAACTCCAAGCTCTATATCCAAAATTCCAGCTGTTGCTGTTTTTATAAATGGTAGATTGTGATATAGTGTAACATCAAATCTGTCTAACTTGACAGATAAACTGTAATCTGCGTTTGAGCTGTAAGTATAATTACCCCATTTTATATCTCTTTGTAGTGTTCCACTACCGTCGAATTTCATTGGCATATAACTTAGTTTTATGTTTGGAAGTAATGGAATTGGATGTTCAAATTTTAATTTGACCCAAGGTTGTGTTTTGTCTCCGATGTGGGCGTCGTTCTTTAAATCTATTTTGTCTGAATCAGATTGTGGTTTGTAAGATACGTACCCTGAAGGCTTTTGTTGTATTGCTCCTGCTGAAAATTCCAGCTCTAAAGCATTTGCTAAAACCGGAAGAGATAAAACGGATGCTAAAAGGAAAACTTTTTTCATAATATTAACCCTCCTGCTTGAAATTTTTTTTAACCTTAAAATTATACTTCACTCCTTAGTTTTTTAGCAACGTTAACCATATTTTTAAGGGATTTTATAGTTTCATCCCATCCTCTGGTTTTTAGTCCACAATCCGGATTAATCCATATAAGCTCTTTGTCTATGTATCTTAAAGACCTTCTTACTATCTCTTCTATCTCTTCTTCCCTTGGTACTCTTGGTGAGTGGATATCGTAAACCCCAATTCCTATCGCATGGTCGTATTTGAATTTTTCGAAAGCCCCAAGTATTTCTCCTTTGCTTCTTGATGCTTCTATTGATATGACGTCTGCGTCCATTTTGTATATATACTCTATTATTTCGTTAAACTCAGAATAACACATGTGAGTGTGTATCTGAGTTTCATCTTTAACTGTATCGTGAGATAGTTTAAAGGCGTTTACAGCCCAGTTTAAGTAGTGTTCTTGTTTTGATTTTTTTAGCGGTAGTCCTTCTCTGAATGCAGGTTCGTCTATTTGAATTATTTTTATTCCTGCATTTTCTAAGTCTATAACCTCTTCTCTTAATGCAAGAGCTATTTGGTATGCTATATCTTCTTTTGGAATGTCTTTTCTGTAAAAAGACCAGTTTAGTATGGTTACAGGTCCGGTTAACATTCCTTTCACAGGTCTATTGGTAAGACTTTGGGCATATGTGATTTCTTCTATTGTCATTGGTTTTGGTCGCGATACATCACCGTAGATGATAGGTGGTCTTACACATCTTGTTCCATAAGACTGAACCCATCCGTTTTTTGTAAAGGCAAATCCTTCAAGCTTTTCTCCAAAAAATTCAACCATGTCTGTTCTTTCAAACTCTCCATGGACTAATACATCTAAATCGAGTTCTTCTTGTATTTTTATAACGTTTTGTATCTGTTTTTTGATAAACTCTTTGTACTCATTTTCAGAGATTCTTCCGGCTTTGTAATCTGCTCTTGTTTTTCTTACTTCCTGTGTTTGGGGGAAGCTTCCTATTGTAGTAGTTGGGAATAAAGGTAGTTTTAATATATCCATCTGTTTTCTGTATCTTTCTTTAAACGGTGTTTTTCTTCCAACCTGTTGATTTTTATACTGGCTTACCAATTTTCTTACTTCTTCGTTTTTGTACTTATCTCTTATGTTTTGTAAGTTTTGGTCAGGAAGCTGTCTTCCTTCTGTAAAGTGTAGTTTTAAAAGGGTAAGTTCTTGTAATCTTTCATCTGCAAAGGATAAAAGGTTTATTAAATCTTCGCTTAAATGTCCTACTTCAGGTTTTAGGCTGACCGGAAGATGGAATAAAGGAGCTGCATTTGAAAGGATTATATTTTCTTCAGGTACATATTTAAACAATGACTTTATAAACTCAGCTGTTTGTTTTAAATCTGTCTTCCATGGGTCTCTTCCGGATACAACACCAGCGACCAACAACTTATCTTTTGGAAATCCGTACTTTTTAATACTTTCAAAGTTTTCCGTGTTTGAAACAAAATCAAGTCCTATTCCTTTTACAGGTAGGTTTATAAACTTTTCATAGGAAGACAAACTTTCATAGTAGGTTTGAACAACGATATCTAATCTATCAACACCCTCAACCACTTTTTCATAAGTTTTTAATGCAAGGTCCACCTCTCTATCTGATATATCCAGGACAAAAGCAGGCTCATCAAGTTGAACGGTTTTAACTCCTTCATCTTGAAGCTGTTTTAAAACTTGATTGTAAAGTCTTGCAAAATAATCTAAAAAGTACTCAAATTTTTCACTTTCAGGAGCTTTTACCATCTCCATTAAAATGGACCCTTCCTGTTTTTGATAAACTTTTGATAGATAAACAAAGGTAAAAGGTCCTACCAAAACTGGTTTAGTTTCTATTTTAAGATTTTCCTTTATACTTTTATAAGATTCAACAGGTCTGTTTTTTACAAGTTTTATATCTCCGGATAGCTCTGGAACTATGTAGTGGTAGTTTGTGTCAAACCACTTTGTCATCTCACATGCGATAGCATCATCACTACCTCTTGCCATTGCAAAGTACATATCAAGAGAGTCCTCGATTTTTTTAAATCTTTCCGGAATGATGTTAAACATAGTAGCTGTATCAAGGACGAAATCGTAAAGGGAAAAATCGTTGGAAGGTACTAAATCAATTCCGGATTCTACAATCTTTTTAATCCTTTCAGTGTTAATCTCCTGAGCCTTTTTTAATAGTTCATCCTTTGAGATTTCTTTTTTCCAGTAGGATTCTACAGCTTTTTTAAGCTCTCTGTTTGGTCCTATTTTTGGGTAGCCGTAAACGGTTGTTCTCATCTTTGCCTCCTTGCAAATGATAATAATTTGCAAAATTATATCATAGTAAAAATTCAAATGCAACTTATTTGCAAAATATTTTGAAAAATTTTTTAAATGGTATAATATTTAGCTATGTTAAAGATTTAAAATATGGAGAGATAATGGGAAGATTACTTATTCCACAAGGATATAAAACAACAAAGCAGAGAAAGGCTATACTACAAGTGTTGGAAGAAAACATAACTCCGATGCATGCTGAAGACATATACCTTAAATTAAAAGAAAAAGGGATAGATGTTAGTTTATCAACAATATACAGAAATCTTGACATGCTTCAAAAACAGGGTCTTGTTGTAAAAGCTTACATGCTTAATGAAGACAAGGCAAGGTTTGGTCTATCTTCAAAGAAAAATTACTTAGTATGTCAAGAATGTAAAAAAATAGTGATAATAGACAACTGTCCTTTTGAAAAGTTTAAAGAAGAACTTATAGAAGTTCATGGATTTGACATCTTGGGACATAGTATAGAAGTTTACGGTATATGCCCTGAATGTAAAGAAAAACTCAGAAACGACCAAAAGCCTTTAGAAGATAGTAGATAATAAAAATTTCAGTAGGCAGTAAAACAAAATGAAGGTAGTAAACTTGCATCTGGTTTGTTGTTATTTTAAAAAAGTACTCTAAAAACTCATAAAATCCAAAGGAAAAACCAAGACCAAACAAATATCCAGATTGCTTGTAAACATCTAATATAGAAAGTAATTTTTTCTTTCTTAAAAGAAGTGTTTCTGTTCTAACAAGGTACGAGCCAAAAACAAAGGTAATCTGGTATCCGGAATAAATAAATAAAGCAGTTGAGTAGGTAAAAGGTTTTATTAAAAATGCTGTAATAACAGCTAACATAACAACCTCTACAAAAAGGGATATTAAAAAAAATATCCGGATGTTGATAAGTTTTTTATAAAACTTTGCAATTAGAAGCATACCTATTGCTAAAAGAACCCCTCCTAATGAGAATATGGAAGGCTGTAATGGAGAGTAAATGGAAAAAACAGAGCCGATAGACAGCCCTGTAAAAACAGAGTTTAAGAATTTGTACTTTAAATAACTTCTAAAATCCATCTAAAAGTTCCCTTTTAACCCTACATAAACTGACCTTCCAAAAGATGCATAACCATAAACTGTTTGATAGTACTTATCCGTTATGTTGTCAAACTTTAAATAAGCTGTAAGGTATTTGTTTATTTTGAAATTCAGTGTAGAGTTAAGTACTGTGTAGTATCCGGTTTGAACTTGATTTGTATCTTTTCTTTTTCCTATATACTGACCGTTTAAGTTAAGTGTGAGTTTTTCAAGTGGAAATATAGTAATACTAAAATCAAGTTTCTCTTTTGGTCTTCTTGGTAAATCTTTATCGTTCTGGTCTTTTGCAGATAAAGTTGTATAACCTATATAAAGGTCTGTATTTAACATTTTTACTGATTTTGTGTATCCTACTTCATAACCTTTAATTTTCGATTCTCCGGATATATTATTATACTTAAAAGTATTTAAATCAAAATCTATCATGTCTTTTATTTTGTAGTTAAAATAGTCAAAAGATAGTCCTTTGTAAGATATTCCAATATCATAGTTTTTTGTGTTTTCAGGTTTAAGATTTGGATTTCCGTATTGACTAAAAAGTTGATAAATTGTTGGGACATTGTAAGCTGTACCGTAGTTGGCAAAAATGTAAAAGTTTGGATTGATTATATATTTCCCACCAACTTTAAAAGTTGTTTTGTCATCAAATTTACTGTAGTTGTCTCTTCTTACTGATTGAGAAAGAATGAGCCCTTTAACTTTAAATAGATTTGTTAAAAAGTATCCGATGTTATGATATCTGTTATTTATATTCGTATCGTTTTCTATAAAATCCTGTCTTACAAATCCTAAATTCAAAAATGCATTTTTCATATAATCAAATCTGTATTTAAATCCTAACTCTTTAGTCTTGCCTTCGTATCCGTACCTTTTTAACCATCCGGATGGTTCAGTATAGTACCTATAAAAGTCTGCTTGGTTATAGTAAAAGTCAAATAGATGGTTATTTAACTTTTTTTCGTATCTAAATCCATAAAATTTTTCATTTATGTGTGCTTTGTTATCTGCATCGGCTGGCTTGTATGTCATCGGGTCGAAGCCGTCGTAGTTAACTCTTGCATCTACAAACCTCATAATTGACTCCACTTTGTCGTTTGAAGTGATGTTTAGCCCTATTTTTAGGTTTACAGTATCATTCTTATAAGGGTCTGGTTCCATATTTAAATCTTTCCATTTTTTTCCGTATGGTTCTACTGCTGATATTGATTGAGAATCAAACCTATGTAAACCAAATAAGATATACATTTTATCGTTAGCTAAGGAAAAGGTTGTCCCATATTTTCTACTTACATAGCTTCCGTATTCGAAGTATGCGTTTGAATGAAAGCCTTTCTCTGGAGTTTTGGTTATTATGTTTATAACTCCTGCTGTTGCATCCGCTCCCCATACTCCCGATTGGGTTCCTTTTACTATCTCTATTTGCTTTATATCTGCTATTAAGATATGTTCAAGCATTGCTCCATTTAATCCGGTTGGGTCATTTATCCTTATGCCATCTATAAGTACAAGAGTTCTTTTTGGTTCAAAACCTCTTAGATATATCGATGTTGTTTGTCCATAACCACCGTTTGATATAAACGATATATCAGATATTTTAGTTATTGCTTCTACTATTGTTTTTGGTTTTGTCTCTTCTATTGTGTCTTGTGTTATAACATTTACAGCAGAAGTGGTTTCTTCTATTGATGATTTTGTACCGTAAGAAGAAACTATACTAACTTCATCAGCTAACGCTAATCCGGATGTTAACAACGTAAAAGCTAATAACTTTTTCAACTTTTCACTCCTTGCAAATAAAAATTATTTGCATTTATTATACTATAAACAATCTATGTTATAATCTTTTTTCTAAAAAATTTTACAGGAGAAAAATGGAGTTAGCTTTAGTTGTTTTGCTAATTTACATTTTATACTTTGAGTTTAGACCTATAAAATATATAAAAATTGACAAAGTTAAAAAATCCAACTTTGTACCTGTAAATCTTTTTCAGTATAACGTTATAACCCATGTTCATACTCAGTTTTCTTTTGATTCGTTAGGAAAACCTTCAGATATAAAAAAGGCAATGGAAGAGAATAAAATTGATTTTGTATTTATTACAGACCATGACAATACAGATTACAAATCTTTTGAAGATGATAAAGTTTTTTCCGGTATAGAAAAAAATACACAAGATGGAAGACTCCTTTTATTGGGAAACAAATTACCTGTAATATCCCATCCTCATAATTTTGATTTTGAACATTACAGATGGAAGGGAGAATTTAAAGATGGTTATTTATACGAGTTTATAGACATAAAAGACATTGTTGTGTGGAACAAGTTTATAACTGGATTAGCTTTGATAAAAAATATTTTGATATATCCTATTACAAGAAATATCATCCATAAATGGAATAGTCTTATTCCTATAGATAAATGGAGAGAACTTTATTACAGTAGAGCAAAGCACCTTAACATAATAGGTGGTCTTGACCTTCATGTAAAGGTGGTTTATCAAGAGAGAACTCATGGAATACTTGTACCATCTTATAAATCCGGATTTAAATGGTTAATAAATAAGGTGTATTCAAGAAATCCTTTGAAAACGAAAGATGAAGTATTAGAAAGTCTCTCAAATGGTAATCTATACCTTGCAATAAATCAAAAGTTTATAGACATTTATGGACAAGATGAAGAAGGTGTAAAAATTTTAGGAGAGAGTGTAAAAGTTGGTGGAATTTTAAAGATAAAATCATTGGAAAAATCTGTATCTATCCTTTACCACAACAACAATCCGGTTTTAAAAACCGATAAAGAAGAGTTTACTTACAGTTTAACCGAAGAAGGGTTTTACCACTTGGAAGTTTACGAGTATGACTTTAAGATTTTTAACTTGTACTTTGGATTTAGACCTGTGGTAATAACTAACAAATTTAAGGTGGTGAGTTGAGAAAAGATTGGGAACTTTCAATAAAATGGAACGTTAAACTTTTTTATCTTATAAACCATAATAGAAACCATTTTTTAGATAAGTTTTATAAGTACTTTTTTTATATGGGTAAAACCCATTCGTTACCTATTTATTTTTTCATTTATTACGTTTTTGTTGGGACTGTTCCTTTCAAACATTTAATAGTGAGTTTAATCATAACAGGTACGTTGTTACCATCTATAAAGTACATTTTTAGACATAAAAGACCTTCCTCTTTACTTGAAGATGTTTACCTTTTAGAACCTGTTAGTCTTAAAAGTTTTCCTTCTGCTGATAGTGCCTATGTTGCTACTTTATTTGCTGTTTCGTTGTTTTATGGAAGTTTTGTACTATCGGGAATTTTGTTTATTATAATGTTGTTGATAGGGTATGGAAGAGTTTATATGGGGGCTCATTTTCCTTTTGATGTTTTAGTGGGCTACCTTTTAGGGTTTTTATCCGGATTATCCGGATTTTATATAACTGAGTTTTTCTTTTAAGCTATACAAAGCAGGTATTAGGAATAAAGAAGCTATAAACGATGTAATTACTCCACCTAACATAGGTACCGCAATTGAGGAAATAACTTCTGAGCCTGTACCTTTTAGAAAGACTGCCGGAATTAAACTTGCAAGTATTGTAATCATAGTCATACTTTTTGGTCTTATTCTTTTTACCGCTCCATCGTATATAGCTGTGGTGATGTTTTGATTTGGACCTAAATTTTTTAATGAGTTTATTATGTATATAACCATTACAATTCCCATCTCTGCTGCAATTCCTAACAAAGCCAAAAATCCGGATATACTTGCTAAACTTAACTTGTATCCCAATAGATACATTAAGAGAAAACCACCAAATACAGAAACAGGTAGTGTACTTATCACTAACAAGGTTTCAAAAAATCTTTCTAAACTAAGGTATATTAAAATTAAAATGGAGACTAAAACTAAAGGTATTATTAGCTTTAAATCTTCGATAGCTTTTTGCCAGTATTCGTACTGTCCACTCCACTGATAAAAGTAACCTGATGGAAATTTTACTTCTTTATCAATCCTTTCATTTGCAGATTGAATAATTTTGATAATATCTGCGTCTTTTTTAGGTGTTATATAAACATAAGAAACGAACAACCCATTTTCTGATTTTATTTCCGTTGGATTAGATTCTTTTTTTATTTCTGCAACTGCTTCCAATGGAATATACCTATCCTTTATAGGAAGTGTTAGCTCTGGTAGATTTTGTTTAAAATCTCTTGGAATTCCCAAAGTAATGTTGTACCTTTCTCTTCCTGATATAAAAACAGAAACAGGAGAATTTCCTAAAAGAAATTCAACGTTTTTTGAAAGGTCTTCTAACTTCAATCCGTAAAGTGCTAACTTTTCTCTATCTGCAGTTATTGTTAAGTAAGTTCCAAAAGATGTTCTTTCTGCATATACACTCATAACTCCTTCTAAACCGTTCAATGCTTTTTCTATTTTTGTGGCTAAGTTTAAAGTTTCTTCAATGTTTCCTCCATAGACTTTTATTCCTAAAGGAGTTCTTATACCTGTGGAAATCATATCTATCCTTCCTCTAATAGGCATAGTCCAACTGTTTACAACACCTGGCAGTTGTAAAGCACTGTCCATCTGAGAAATCAACTCTTCTAAAGTCATTCCTTGACGCCATGACTTTTCAGGTTTTAAAGTTATAAATGTTTCTATCATGGATAATGGGGCAGGGTCTGTTGCTGTGTCTGCCCTTCCGGCTTTACCAAAGACTGTATCCACTTCCGGAAAGTTTTTTATTATATTGTTTTGTATCGTTAATAGATTTTGAGCTTCTTGGATTGATATACCTGTTGATGTAATTGGCATATACATCAAAACTCCTTCATTAAGTTGAGGCATAAACTCCTTTTCTATACTTTTATAGATGAAGTAATTGGCAAAGAGAGTTACAGGAATTATTAAAACCAAAAAAAATCTGTACTTTACAGCGAAGAAAAACAAAGGATTATAAATTTTTATCAAAAACCTCACAACTGGATGTTTCTCTTCAGGTAAGAATCTACCTTTACCTAAGTAATAAATCAAAATCGGTATTACAATTAAAGATAAGATAGCAGCAGACAGCATAGAAAAAGTTTTAGTTAAAACAAGAGGTTGAAAGAGTTTTCCGGATTGACCTTTTAAAGCAAGCATAGGAACAAAAGAAACAGCTACAATTAAGAGTGCAAGAAATATAGGTTTTCCTACTTCGGAAAAAGATTCTTTTAAAGCTGTTTTTAAATCTTTTCCTTCTTCTTTTCTTTTTGAGAACGCTTCTATCAGCACTATTGATGCATCAACCATAGTTCCTATTGCTATAGCTATTCCACCTAAGGACATGATGTTTGAATTTATACCTAAAAGTTCCATAACGATAAATGTCAGTAAAATACAAAGTACCAAGAAGATTACAATTACAAAACCAAGAGCCAAACTAAAGAGAAAAAAAGTTATCACAGCTACAACTACTATAGACTCTTCTATCAAAACTTTTTTTAGATGGTTTATAGAATCTTCTATAAATTTTGACCTATCATAAACAGGGATAATCTCTACATCCTCTGGCAATCCGGATTTCAACTGATTTAATTTTTCTTTTACATCTTGTATTGTTTTGTAAGCGTTTGCGTTTGCCCTCATTACAACTATACCGGCTACAGTATTTCCAAAACCGTTGAAGTCTGTTGTTCCCATTCTTAGAGCTGGTGTTTCAACAACGTTTGCAATATCACCTAACCTTATCGGTATTCCGTTTTTTGAAGGCTCTTTTGGTTGTCCAAAAGCAACCACTGATGATAACAACATAAAAATAATAAATTTTTTTAACATCTTAAACCTCCTTTTAGTAAATATTTTTAATCTGTGCTTCGGAGTCCAACATAAAGTTCCCTTTTACAACAACTTTGTCTCCTTCTTTTAAACCATCTAAAACTTGGCAGTAATCAATGTTACATTTACCTATTTTTACCTTTTTAGGTATATACTTTCCATCTTCGGACTCTAAAAACACTATCTGTTTTGTTCCTGTATCAACAATCGCAGATGAAGGAACAACCAACACATTTTTTAAAAGGAATATTTAAATTGTAAGTAAGTTTTTTGTTTTCGGTGACAACTACAACCTGCCATCCACCAGCCATGGATATGTTTACTTTTCCTTCGTAACTTCCTGAAGAAATTTCTTTAAGTTCAACATCTTCTCTCATTTCCCCCATTCCGGGCATAGGAGGCATATAAAAGTAAACTTGATTGACTCTTTTATTGGATTTAATTAAGATACGGTTAATCCCAACATCTAATGATGGCTTTAAGCCGTAAAATACAATTTCTGTATCGTCCTGTTTTATAGAAAAAAGAAAATTTTTATCCGTTTTACTCTCATCCTTTTTGTACTGTGATAAAAAATACATTGTTAAAACTATTGCAGTTAGCGTTGACAAAAATAAAAGTTTTTTCATAATACTTCCTCTAACTGGAAGATGAGTTTAAGATTTTCAACTCTTAAATTCAGCATTTCTAAGTTTAGTTGTAAAACTTCATTTAGAATATCTATCAATTCCTTAAAATCGGATTTGTTGTACTTTAAAGAAAGTTCAATTGCTTTTATCTGTTTTTCTTTTTCGTAAATAAGGTTTTTATATAGCTTTAAAATCTTGTTGTTTTTTTCATAGGTTGACTTTATACTTAAAACAGTATTTGTTAGTTTCAACTTTTCGTCTTCAAGATTTAACTGTTTTATTAACTTTTCTTCTTTCTTTTGTAACACCACCAAATCCTCTTTCTTTGATTTGAACACAGGTATCTGAACCCCGACTTTAAAGGTTATCATATCTGGCATACCAGTTCTATACATATACTCACCCATAAACTCTAAATTAGGCAAATATTCTACTTTTGATTTTTGAATCTCATTATCAATTTTTTCTATCTCTAAATAAATCTGTTTTAAGTATGGACTGTCTTCTACACTTTTAGATTGAATTTCTTCAAACTCAATATCCTTATCATCTTTTAGTGGAAAATAACCACCTATCAAATAAAAAATTCTATGTTTTTGAATTTCTCGTTCTTTGTAAACCTGTTCTAAATCTTTTTGGATTTCTAAAATTTTCGTATCTATGGAAAGAATATCCTTTAATCCGGATTTTCCGTATTTGTAGTATTCTTCAGCAATACTCTTGTAATTGTTATATAGGTTCAACTGATTTTTCAGTATCTCTTCTTTTCGGTATGTAAATATAAAATCAACATAATTTTCCTTTATTTGTCTTTTTAACTGTTTTTGGAAAATATATTTACTTATTTTTACCACTTCCTTCTCTTTAGAATAAATCTCACTTTCTAATTTTCTTTTGATAAAAGGGACATACTCCTGAGTTATTCCTATGGAAAAACTTCCCATGGGATTGTTAGAAGAAAGATAAGGTTTGTTAAGCTCAATATTATTGAATCCAAAAGTTATTTTTGGATTAGGAAAAGATAAATAATACCTTTCTTTTAACGATGAAATTTTTTCTAAATTGTTAA
>NZ_DAIDMN010000026.1 GCF_027448985.1 Sulfurihydrogenibium sp. | reverse complement strand
TATAATACTGTTTTGAATTTTTAAAAGAGAGGAGCAGAAGAATGAAGACATTCTATCTTCGCAAAGAAGATGTTAAAAGAGATTGGTATGTGATAGACGCTAAAGGAAAGAATTTAGGAAGACTTGCATCTTTAATTGCAAACGTTTTAAGAGGAAAACACAAGCCTTATTTTCAACCAGATGTAGATTGTGGAGATTACGTTATAGTGTTAAATGCTGATAAGTTTACAGTAACAGGAAAAAAACTTACAGATAAAGAGTACAAATTCCATACAAACACTCCAGGTGGATTAAAGGTTAGGTCATTACAGTGGATGATAGAAAACAGACCAACAAGAGCCTTAGAGCTTGCTGTTGAAAGGATGCTTCCTAAAAACAAATTACAGAAAAGATACATGAAAAGATTGAAACTTTACACAGGTGAAGAACATAACCATACAGCCCAAAATCCTAAATCTCTTGAAGAGTTAGCAAAACTCTGGAAAGCATTATAAGGAGGAAATATGGAAAAGACAATAAAAATAGACCCTAATAACTCATTTTATGGAACCGGAAGAAGGAAAGAGGCTATTGCAAGAGTATGGATAATGCCAGGAGAAGGTAAAGTTATTGTTAGAAGTGCTTCTGGAAAAGAATGGAATGCCAAGGACTATTTTGAAAGAGATATTTTAATGGCAAAAATAAACCATCCTTTCGTAGTTACGGAAACACTTGGTAAATTTGATGTTTACGCTACAGTTAAAGGTAGTGGAAAACCAGCTCAAGCTGAAGCTGTTATGTACGGAATAGCAAAAGCTTTAGAGTCTTACAATCCATCATTAAGACCTGCATTAAAATCTGCCGGATTGATGACAAGAGACGCTAGAATTAAAGAACGTAAGAAATACAACCAAATGGGTGCAAGAGCAAAATACAGATGGTCTAAACGTTAATATCAATGTACGTTGCTATAGCCGGTGCATCCGGATATACAGGATTAGAACTACTGAGAATTTTAGAAAATTATCAAGGAATAAAGATAAATCAGGTAACATCAAGGCAGTATGCAGGAAGGGCATTAAAAGATGTCTTTCCTGTTTTTAATAAATCTAAAAATCAAAATCTTGTATTTAGCCAAGAATTAGATTTTAAATCTTCTGATATATATTTTCTATGTCTTCCACACGATGCATCTTTAGAAGTTGCAAAACAGCTTTACGATAATGGAAAAACTGTAATAGACCTTTCAGCTGCTTATAGAATAAAAGATTCTAAAATTTACCCTAACTACTACAACTTTGAACATAAATTTGAAGATTTGTTAAGTAAAGCAGTTTACGGACTTCCGGAAGTGTATAGAGAAAGTATAAAATCAGCAAAACTGATAGCAAACCCCGGATGTTATCCAACAGCAACCATCTTGGGACTATACCCTATTTTAAAGAATAACTTAATTGAAGAAAATAGTATTATTATCGTTAACGCTTTATCCGGAATATCTGGAGCCGGAAGACATCTAAAAGAAGACTTTATGTATCCAGAAGGCTACTCTAACGTTTATGCTTACAACCTAACAAAACACAGACATACCCCAGAAATGGAAGATGTAGTGAAAAACATTACCGGTAAAAATATTTCAATAAGATTTACTCCCCACATCATTCCAATATCAAGAGGAATGTTATCTACCATAACTGTTGAAGTAGACATATCAAAAAAAGATTTAAAAGATTTGTACTATCAAACTTACAAAGACGAATACTTTATAAGACTTCAAGAAAGACCTTCAAGAATAAAAGAAGTTATAGGAACTAATTTTTGTGATATATACGTTGATTACGATGAAAAAAATAAAATGGCTGTTATAACATCTGCGATTGACAACCTTTCGAAAGGTGCATCATCTCAGGCAGTTCAAAATATGAACATACTGTTGGGTAAACCTGAAAACTACTGTCTGCAACATTTACCATTGTTCCCATGATAAATCTAAAAAGAGCTAAAGAAATAATATCAAACTTTCATAAATTAAAGATAGCCGTAATTGGTGATATCATCTTGGATAAGTATCTCTGGGGTGATGTTGAGAGAATATCCCCGGAAGCTCCTGTTCCGGTGGTGGATGTAAAAAAAGAAACGGTTTCCTTAGGTGGTGCAGCCAACGTAGCAAACAATATTGCATCTCTCGATGCTGTGTCGTATATGATTGGTGTTATAGGGAATGATGAAAATGGAAAAATAATACAAAGCTTACTAAAAGAAAAAGGTATCATTCCGATTTTAACAATAGACAGCTCACGCCCTACAATAGAAAAAACCAGAGTGATAGCTGTAAGCCAACAACTTATAAGAATAGATAGGGAAAATAGAGAACCTTTAAATGAAGAGATACAACAGTATCTCATAAACTCCATCAAAGAGATTGAAAAAGAAGTTGATGGCTTTATTGTTTCTGATTATGGTAAAGGAGTTATAAATCAGAAAGTGATGGATTATATTAAATCTCTTAGAAAACCTGTATTCGTGGACCCAAAACCAACAAACTTTTACCTTTACAGAGGTATTACAATTATGACACCAAATAAAAAAGAAGCTTATGAAGGTTCTAAATCCGACAAATCTTTGTCTGTTGAAGAAGTAGGTAAGAAGATAATGAATCAGTTAAACTTAAATCAGCTGATTATAACCCTTGGTCCGGAAGGTATGGCTTTATTTGAAGATGAAAAAGTTATAAAAATTCCTGCAAAAGCAAAAAAAGTTTTTGATGTAACTGGAGCAGGAGACACGGTAATATCAGTTTTAACACTATCGAAATTATCAGGTGCTTCTTGGGAAGAAAGTGCAACAATATCTAACTATGCAGCTGGATATGTGGTAGGAGAGATAGGAACAGCAACTATCGATAGAGAAACATTAATCAAAACTATCGAATATCAGACGGATGAATTGGTTCTTTAAAGAAATTTCCTTGTCCAAAATCTATATCCAATTCTTTAATTTTGTTGAAAATCTCCTGAGAGGATATAAATTCTGCAACTGTCGGAATGTTTAGTTCTTTGGCTAATCCTTTTATAGCTTTTACAGCGGAATATGAAATATTATCTTTATCTATTTTTCTTATAATTTGACCATCGATTTTGAGGTAATCAAAATTTAATTCTACTATATGTAAAATGTTTGAATATCCACTTCCAAAATCATCAAGGGCAATGCTGTATCCGGCATCTTTTAAAATGTTTATTTTTTCTTTTAATATTGAATAATTTTCTATACTTTCTGATTCTAACAGTTCTATCGTGATTTTCTTTCTAAAATTTTTACCAATGAATAAGAGAAATTTTAAAATATCTTCATCAATTATATCTGAAGGTAGTAAATTTATACTTACATCTATCTGTTTTTTACTAATTATAGATAAGTTAAATTCAATTACTTTTTTAGTTAAATCTTTGTAAATATGAGTATCTTTAATAAGATTAAGAAACATTCCCGGAAGAATCAATTTTTTTTCAGAAGTTATTATTCTTATTAAACTTTCAAATTTGAATGTTTTAAATGTTTGAACATTAAATATTGGTTGATAAAAGCAAATAACTCTATTTTCAGCAATGGCATCTTTTATGTCTGAAAGTCTTTTGTCAAAGATATTAAAGTTATTTTCTTTATATATTTCAACACGATTTTTTCCTTTATTTTTTGCCATTAGTAGAGCTTTATCTACTTTTTTAAATGCTTCTTCAAAACTTTTATCTTTGTCTGCATTTATATGTAATCCTGCCGAAACAGTAATTTTAACTTTATCCTTTATTATAAAAAAGGGATTTATTGAAATTTTTTCAACTATTTTTTCCGCAATTCCTAAAATGCTAACATAGTTTTCATCCTTTTCTATTAAAATTAAAAACTCATCATCTCCTACCCTTATTATTTTGTCGTTTTCTCGTATGATTCTTTTTATAAGACTAACAATATCTCTTAGGATTATACTTGCAAACTCTGGACCGTAAACTTTGACAAAGTTAGACATGTTATCTACATCGATTAAAATAAATGCATATTTTTTCTTTAAAAAATCTTTTTCTACAACTGATATGTAGTCCCTGTTATACGCTCCAGTTTCTTTATCTATATATTTTTCGTCTTCTTCTTTCTTTTTAAATATGTTTAATATGCTCATAGCACCATTTTATCATAGATATGGTATAATTTTCCAAAATTTTTGATTCAAAGAGGTATCTTATGCTTATAAAGTTTTATATTAAGCCAAGAAAAGGAGTATTGGACCCTCAGGGAAGGGCTGTATCGGAAAGTTTAAAATCTCTTGGTTTTAGTGATGTTAAGGATGTAAAAGTCGGTAAGTATATAGAGGTTTATATTGAGAATAAAGATAAGGAAAAGGCAATAGAAGAAGCTAAAGAGATGGCTAAAAAAGCACTTGTAAATGACCTTATAGAAGATTATGAATTTGAAGTAGTGGAGTAGTAAAATGAAGTTTGGTGTAGCTGTTTATCCGGGGTCAAACTGTGATTATGACACTTACTATGTAATAAGGGATATTTTAAAAAAAGAAGTCGAATTTGTAGATTATAGAGAGTCTAGCATAGAAAAGTTTGATTGTATTGTAGTTCCAGGTGGCTTTTCTTTTGGAGATTATTTAAGACCCGGAGCGATTGCATCTCACACTCCTTTAACTAACGCTTTAAAAGAGTTTGCTGAAAAAGGCAAGTTTGTAATAGGTATATGTAATGGCTTTCAGATTCTTACAGAGGCACACCTTCTTCCTGGGGCATTACTTCCAAACAACCATGGAAGATTTGTATGTAAACATCAGTATTTGAAAGTAGAAAACGATAAAACACCCTTTACAAAAAGGTTGAGTAAAAGTCAAGTTATAAAACTACCTATAGCCCACCATGATGGTAATTATTTTGTTGATGAAGAAACTTTAAAAAAGATGGAAGAAAAAGGACAGATAATACTAAGATACTGTGATAAAGATGGAAATGTAAATGAAAATACAAATCCAAACGGCTCAATATCAAATATAGCTGGTGTATGTAATGAAAAATTTAACGTATTTGGACTTATGCCACATCCTGAAAGAGCTTGTGAGCCATTGCTTGGTTCATCTGATGGACTAAATTTACTACTGTCATTAATTGAGTAAGTGAGATAGTAATGAAAACTTTGAATATAACAAAAGAAGAATTAACTCAGCTTTATGAGAAAGATTTTCCTTTATGGGTAGAACTAAATCTGAGGCTTTAAAAAGGAGAAAATATGACGGATATAGAAAGAAAAAAATTGGATGATTTAGTCGCAAGAGTTTTTACATTAGCTTACGAACTTGGAACAAATGTTGATGAGCTTTTCAAAGAGGTTAGAAAGTTAAGATTTGAAACAAAGGACAAAGATTTTGAAGCAGCTTTGATAAACTTAGAACATGCTTTTTTTATGGTTGCTCAGTCTATAAATATTCTAAAAGAGCAAACAAGAAATGCGACAATTCCAACCAAAAAACTTGCATAATCAAGAAGTCAAAGTTTATCTAAAAGCTTACGAAGTTTTAGAAAATGGTAACTTAAAGGAAGTTGAAGAGATAGGGACAAGTTTATTAGTTATAGAAAATGTGGAAAATTTTAAAGAGAATACTTTTTGGTTAAAAGTGAAAAATTTATGGATACTAATAGGTAAAGTTCCTCCTTTAAGTATAGCTTATCAGGACATTATTCTATTTAAAGAGAAAGGAAAGTGGGGAATGTTTAGATTTGTTGAAAAAAAAGGAGATTTAGTTATACTTTCGGATGTAAAAGGTGAGAAAAAAACGAAGGTTAAGGAAGAAGATTTTACCTCTATTAACATTTTAGGAAAGGTAATCCGGATACAGGATAGGATTTAAAGATGAGAAAAATAGTATTTTTTGTTTTAATGATTGTTTATCTTTCTTTCGCTGAATCTAAAAAAGTAATTCTTTTAGATAAATCCGGAAATCCGGTTTATTTACCTGAAAACAAAATCGTTTTAGTTAATTTTATGGCGTATAGGTGTGGCCATTGTATGGCTGAAATTCCTGTAATTAAAAAAGTGCTGAAAGAGACGGATTTTAAAGATAAAGTTGTTGTCATCGCTTTTGCTATTGATGGAAAGGAAAATAATTTTAAAGATAAAGATTTTCCAATATACGCTAACAATCCTAAAAATCAGGTAATATTTCCAATAATGGGAACTCCTACCACTTATATTCTAAGTCCAAGTGGTAAAAAGCTTGCTGTAATTTATGGGGCATTTACTGAAGAAAATTTAAGAAAATATTTGAAAGAGGCGATTTCTAAAAGCGCGTCCGGCAGGATTTGAACCTGCGACCTTCGGCCCCGGAAACCGATGCTCTATCCACTGAGCTACGGACGCACAAGAGAGTATAAAGTTTTCATATTTATTATATCCATATTTCCTTCTTTTGGAGTTTCAAGAATAAAAGGTACTTTTTTAAAAAATTCATCGTTTATAAACATTTCAAATCCTTTTAGTCCAATAAACCCTTTTCCTATATGCTCATGTCTGTCTTTATGGGAATTAAAAGGTGCTTTTGAGTCGTTACAGTGTATCACCTTTACTTTTTCTAATCCAACTATTTTATTTAAAATCTCTTTGAAAAAAGCAAATCCTTCCTCTGTATGTATCGGATATCCAGATGCAAATATATGGCAAGTATCTAAACAAACACCTATTTTTATGCTTTTAAAAGGTTCTAATAACTGGTTTATTTCTTCCAA
This sequence comes from Sulfurihydrogenibium sp., assembly GCF_027448985.1. Classification (GTDB taxonomy): domain Bacteria; phylum Aquificota; class Aquificia; order Aquificales; family Hydrogenothermaceae; genus Sulfurihydrogenibium. The sequence continues at coordinate 8,682 of NZ_DAIDMN010000026.1, read as the reverse complement.
TGTTGAACCAACTCCTCCCGATTGACCAGCTAATGTTTCTATTAGAAAAGTTGTATCCTTTATATCAACTTTCTCAAATATTTTTTCTAATCCGCTTATTACTCTCTTTATACCAAACTCTTTAGATTTTCCTTTGGTTTTTCCGGCATGTATCACATAGTAATCTACTTTTAGTTCTTCACATAATTTTAACTCTTCTATAATGGAGTTTATAGATTTACTAAAAAGTTCATCATCTGAAGAAGCAAGGTTAAATAGATAAGATGCATGAACTACAACCGGATTTATTCCGGAAGATTTCCTTTTTTCTAAAAAGATTTCCTTCTCTTTGTCTTTTCTTTCTATCCAGTTCCAGGACCTTGGAGACCTTAGGAAAAATTGGATACTTTTTGCTCCTATCTCCTTTCCTCTATCAAAAACAAGGTCCAAAGATTTTGAGGATGAAACGTGGGTTCCTATGTTTACCATTTTAATTTGAAAATCCCTGTTATAAATGGGTTTGTCCTTTTTTCCTTTCCGATCGTTGTTTTCCCACCATGTCCTGGATACACTACCGTTTCTTCCGGAAGTTCCATCAATTTTTTTAAAGATTTTTCCATTTCTTGCGGGTTTCCTCCGGGAAGGTCAACTCTTCCAACACTTCCTGCAAATAATGTATCTCCACTGATTAATACTTTTTCTTTTTCATTATAAAAGCAAACACTTCCAGGTGTGTGTCCTGGTGTTTCCATAACTGTAAGTTCTAAACTTCCAAAAGTTAAGATATCTCCATCTTTTATATAAAAATCCGGAGATGGGCATTTTGTAGCTTTTAACATAAAAGCAAATCCAGGAAATATATCGTTATTTATTAAAAACTCATCTTTTTCATTCATATAAAATGGTATGTTCAACATTTCTTTTAAAAAACCCACTTGTCCTACATGGTCTAAATGTCCATGGGTAGCTAATATAGCTTTTACATTTAAATTTTCAACTTCTTCTAATATATCTTCTCCATCTGCTCCAGGGTCTACTATTACACAGTCTTTACTTTTTTCATCGTACACTATAATACAGTTTTCTGCTAAAGGTCCAACTGTTAATATTCTTACTATCATTTTAAAAATTCTCTATCTACTAACGATGTTGTGTATGTTCCTTTTAAAAACTCTTTATGTTCAAGTATTTGTAGGTGGAAAGGGATTGTCGTTTTAAGCCCTTCTATTTTAAACTCACTTAATGCTCTTTTTGCTCTTGATATAGCTTCTTCTCTTGTTTTTCCCCAAACTATAAGTTTTGCTATCAGAGAGTCATAGTATGGTGGTATCTGATACCCTTGATATATGTGTGTGTCAACTCTTACACCGTACCCTCCGGGTAAATAAAGTTTTTCGATCCTTCCTGGAGATGGAGTAAACGTTTGTGGATCTTCTGCATTTATTCGAAACTCTATTGCATGTCCGTTTATTTTAACATCATCTTGATATAATGTTAATTTTTGTCCATCGGCAATTTTAAGTTGCCATGATACTATATCAACATCTGTAACCATTTCTGTAACTGGATGTTCAACTTGAATTCTTCCGTTCATCTCTATGAAGTAAAAGTTTTTATCTTTATCTACTATAAATTCAACAGTTCCGGCTCCGGTAAAGTTTACGGCTTTTGCGAATCTTATAGCTGCTTCTCCCATTTCTTTTCTTATGTTATCATCTATAAATGGAGAAGGAGATTCTTCTATAAGTTTTTGGTGTCTTCTTTGAACTGAACATTCCCTTTCTCCTAAATGAATAACATTACCATGCTCATCTGCAAGAATTTGTATCTCTATGTGTTTTGGATTCTCTATAAACTTTTCTATGTAAACAGTTTTATCGCCAAATGAACTTTCCGCTTCTCTTTGGGCTAATGGTAAAAGTCTTGTTAATTCTTGGGGATTATGAGCAACTCTCATTCCTCTACCACCACCACCGGCAGCAGCCTTTATTAAAACAGGATAACCAATCTTTGATGCTATTTCTAAAGCATCTTTAAGCTCATTTACAGGAGGACTTCCTGGAATGATAGGAACCATTGCTTTTTTTGCCGCTTCTCTTGCAGCCGCTTTATCTCCTGTTAACCTCAAAGTTGAAGAAGAGGGACCTATGAACTTTATATTACTTTTTTCACAGATGGCAGCAAAATTGGGGTTTTCTGCCAAAAATCCATATCCTGGATAGATAGCATCAGCATGAACCAAATCAACTGCAGATAAAATTGCAGGGATGTTGAGATAACTCTGTGAAGCTTGTGGACCCCCTATACAGATAGATATATCTGCAAGGTCTTTATGGATGGAGTTTTTGTCTCCTTCTGAATAAACCGCTACGCTCTCTCCACCAAGTTCTCTTATGGACCTTATTGCTCTGACTGCAATCTCTCCTCTATTAGCGATGAGAATCCTTTTTATCCTTTTTAACAAGCTTTGGCTCTCCGGAAATTTTTTGTTGTATATTATATTATAAAAACTTTATGAAGGTAAAAGATGCAGGATAATCAAGGGCAAAGAAGAGTTTTCCTTGTTTTAAGGAAAATGGTTGATGCAGGGATTATTCCAGTAGAAAAAGTTAGAGGGAATCCCAATATAAATCCAAAAAAGACATTTACAGAAGTTTTAGAATACCTCATTAAAGATAAAATAGCAGATGAAAATAAGGTAAAAGAATTTTTTGTAAAGTTCTTGGGTTATAAACCTTTTGATAAAGAAGTTCATAAAATAGATATAGAAAAAAGTATCTTAGAAAAAATCACTCCTTCGTTTATGACAAAGAATAAAATTGTCCCATTCGCCTATGAAAACAATACTCTAAAAGTAGCCATGTTAAATCCAACGGATAAAGATTCTATAAATCAAATAAAGTTTTTTACAGGTGTTAAATTTGTAGATGTTTATATAGCAACTTTATCAGAAATAGAAAATCTCTACAGAGAGATTTTGGCTTTAATGCCTGCAAAAAGTATGCTTGAAGAAATTAAGTTAGATGTAGAAGTATCGGAGGAACAGGAAGCGAAAGAACAAAGATTGGAAGAAATTTCATCAGAAGCGGAAGAAAGTCCCATAGTTAAGTTATCACGAGCTATTATTGTAGATGCTATAGGAAAAGGAGCTTCAGATGTTCATATAGAACCTATGGAAAAAGTTTTAAGGGTAAGATATCGTATAGATGGTATTTTAAAAACTGTAGCAGAATATCCTCCTTCTGTTAAAGATGCTTTAGCTGCAAGGTATAAAATAATGGCAAATCTTGATATCTCTGAAAAAAGACTACCTCAAGATGGAAGAATAAGAATAATTGTTAATAGAAAAAAATACGATTTAAGAGTTTCTATTCTTCCTGTTGTTTATGGTGAAAAAATCGTTATGAGAATTCAAGATGCTGAAAGTTATCTAAATGTAAAATTAGAAGATTTAGGCTTTGAAGATGATGATTTAAAGATATTTAGAGAAGGAATATATTCACCTTGGGGTATGGTTCTTGTTACATGTCCAACTGGTTCAGGTAAAACCACAACATTATATTCCGCTTTAATGGAAAGAAATAAAGATGATGTTAACATTATGACAGCAGAAGACCCGGTAGAAGTGTCAATCTTTGGTATCAACCAAGTCCAAGTAAAAGAAGAAATAGGGTTAACATTTGCAGCTGTTTTAAGGTCATTTTTAAGACAAGACCCTGACATTATATTAGTTGGAGAGATAAGAGATAGAGAAACTGCAGAAATAGCTGTAAAAGCAGCTTTAACAGGACACCTTGTTTTTTCTACACTACATACCAACGATGCTCCATCTACAATAACAAGACTTATAGATATAGGTGTAGATAGATTTTTAGTTTCTACAGCTGTCCATACCATTGTAGCTCAAAGGCTAATAAGAAAACTCTGTAGTAACTGTAAACAACCTGCCAACTACCCACCAGAATTACTAAAGAGTTTTGGTTTTTCTGACGAAGATATAAAAGAAGGACAATTTTTTGTTCATAATCCAAAAGGATGTGAAAAATGTAATGGAACAGGTTATAAAGGAAGAACCGCAGTCCATGAAATATTAAAGTTAACAGATGATATTAGAAAGTTGATTATATCCGGAAAAAGTGCTGATGATATTAGAGATTATGCAGTACAGCAAGGTATGAAAACTCTTTATAAAGATGGTTTAATAAAGATGAAAAAAGGTTTAACAGACATAGCAGAGATAGAAAGGGTGTTGATGAAATAAATTAGGAGAGGATAATGAACGGAGAAACATTAAAAAACTTATCAATAGATGAGATAGCAAAAGATGCAGTTGAAAGAAAAGCTTCAGATATTCATATAACAGCCGGATTACCCCCTTGTGTGAGAGTAGATGGAAAAATAACTCCCTTACCCGGCTATCCGGTTTTAACACCAAAAGATTCTCAAAATTTGATATATTCTTTTATGAATGAAAAGCAAAAAAGAACATTTGAAGAACAAAAAGAGGTTGATTTTTCTTTTGGTATTAGAGGGATAGGTAGATTTAGGGTTAACGTGTACTATCAAAGGGGAACAGTTGCTGCAGCACTCAGAAGAATACCTTATGAGATAAAGCCAATGGAAGAATTGGGACTTATTCCTAAGGTTAAGGATTTATGTCATTTATCAATGGGACTTGTTTTAGTGACCGGACCTACAGGGTCAGGTAAAACAACTACTTTAGCCTCTATGATAGATTATATAAACTCAAATTTCCCGTACCATATCCTAACCATAGAAAACCCTATTGAGTACGTATATCAACATAAAAAATCAAAAGTGGCTCAAAGGGAGGTTGGAACTGATACAGATTCATTTGCAAGAGCGTTAAAGTATGCATTAAGGGAAGACCCTGATGTTATCCTTGTAGGAGAGATGAGGGATTTGGAAACAATTAGAGCAGCTTTGACAGCTGCAGAAACAGGACACCTTGTATTTGGTACACTTCATACAAACACAGCAGTTCAAACAATAAACAGAATAATAAACGTTTTTCCAATGGAAGAACAAGACCAAGTAAGGACAGAGCTAAGCTTTGTTTTACAAGGGGTTATATCTCAAAGATTACTTCCTAAAATTGGTGGTGGAAGGGTTTTAATCCACGAAGTAATGGTACCAAATACGGCTATAAGAAACCTTATAAGAGAAAACAAAATACACCAAATATATGGGTTGATGCAAACAGGACAAGCAGAATCCGGAATGCAAACGATGAACCAATCATTACTTAAAGCTTTAAAATCAAAATTAATAACATTAGAAGATGCGTTTAAAGTATCTCCAGAACCAGAAGAGCTGAAAAGAATGGTTCAAGCCATGGGGATTAGATAATGAAAATAACATATACGGCAAGAGACAAATACGGCGTAAAAAGAAAAGGAATTTTAGAAGCATCTTCCGTTGAAGAAGCGGAAGAAATTTTGAAAAATCAAGGATTTACTGATATTCAAATAAACATAAAATCTGTGAAAGAAAAAAAAGAAAGTAAATCCGGTGGAATAAAACTTTTTAAGAAAAAAGTAAAAGAACAAGATTTAGCGATATTCACAAGACAGCTTGGAGCAATGATAGGAGCCGGAATAGGTATAGTTCAAGCCCTTGAAATACTAGCTGAACAAATTCCAAATCCAACATTGAAAGAAGCTTTAATTAAAGTCAAAGATGATGTTGTAACAGGAGTGTCCTTGTCTAAAGCAATGGAAAAACACAAAGATGTATTTCCTTCGTTTTTAATAAACCTAATGGCAGCAGCGGAAGAATCAGGTAAATTAGACGAAACTTTGAAAAGAGCAACCGTTTACTACGAAAAGTTAGCTGCAATAAAAGGAAAAATCAAAAGTGCATCTTGGTATCCAACAGCAGTTTTAGTTATAGCAACCTTAATAGTTTTAGGACTTTTAACATTTGTAGTACCAACTTTTGCGGAAATATACAGTAGCATGGGTGGAGAATTACCATTCCTGACACAGGTTTTAATAAATATAAGTAACAACCTAAAGTCAAACATAGTTTTTCTAATCGCATTTATTGTTGCATTTGCTTTTATAAATAGACAGATATACAAAACATACCAAGGGAAGAAATTTTACCACAATCTATTTTTAAAAATACCTTTAATAGGAAAAATACTTCATAAAGGAGCACTTGCTAAATTCGCTAGAACTTTTGCAACTTTGATAAATGGTGGAGTTCCAATAATAAGAGCTATAGAAATATCCGCCACCACAGTTGGAAATATCTTAATAGAAGAATCTTTACAAAAAACAAAAGAAGAAGTTGAAAAAGGAAAACCATTTAGTCAGTCTTTAGATAAAAAATATTTTCCTTTAATGTTTACAGCCATGGCATCTGTAGGAGAAAATTCCGGTAGATTAGATGAAATGCTTGATACAATAGCAAACTTTTATGAAGATGAGGTTGATAGGGAGGTTGATGCATTAATCTCTACCTTAGAGCCTTTAATGATGGTTGTTATCGGTGGAATAGTAGGATTTATCCTAATTGCTCTTTATCTACCGATATTCAAAATGGGAGAACTCATTAAATAAGTTGAGATTAAAAAAATCTGTTATAGATTATTAACAACCAATATCTGAGATAATCGGTGGTGTTTTGAAAAAGGTAGTTGTAGGGCTTAGTGGTGGAGTAGATAGCTCCACTGCCGCATTTCTTTTAAAAGAACAAGGTTATGAAGTTGTAGGAATTACTTTAAAGCTATCAGAATTAGATGAGTGTAGTCTTGATAAACAAGTATGCTGTTCTACAAAGGATATTTTAGATGCAAAAAAAGTCGCATCATTTCTTGGAATCCAACATTATGTCATAGATTGGCAAGATATCTTTAAAGATAAAGTTATTGATTATTTTATTAAAGGATATCAATCCGGATTAACCCCAAATCCATGTAGTATCTGCAATAAAGATGTAAAAACAGGACTTCTTGCAAAATATGCAAAAAAAGTTTTAAAAGCGGATTTTTTAGCAACCGGTCATTACATAAAAACAGATATCTTAGATGGCTTAAAAGTTATCAAAAGAGGTAAAGATATTCAAAAAGACCAATCTTACTTTTTAGCTTTAGTTGAAAGAGAAGTTATAGATATGCTTATTTTTCCTCTTGGAGAATATATAAAAGAAGAAGTCCGAAAAATAGCAGAAAAAAGTAAAATTCCGGTAAGTCAAAAGTTAGAAAGTTTTGAAATCTGTTTTACAGCCGGAAAAACTCCACAAGAGTATTTTAAAAGTTTAAACATTCCATTAAAAGAGGGATACATAGTTCATGTGTCTGGAAAAGTTCTTGGAAAGCATAAAGGTTTAGAATCTTACACTATAGGACAAAGAAAGGGATTAAATGTATCATGGAAAGAACCTCTTTATGTTTTAGATAAGAATCCAGAAAATAACACGGTCATAGTAGGAGAAAAAGAATATCTACTTACAGATAAAGTAGTAGTTACGGATTTTAACTTTTTAGTTCCTATAGAGAAATGGGAAAAAATAATGATTCAAGGAAGATATAAACAAAATCCGGTGGAAGTAAAGTCGTTTGATATTAATGAAAAAAGTATAACATTTCACTTTAAACAGAAACAGCAGAAATTTGCCCCTGGTCAAATATTAGCCGTTTACCAAGACGATATTTTACTGGGTGGTGGTATTATTCAAAAACTTTAGCTTCAAGTCTTTCTATTCTCAACACAACATCTTCTGTAAATTTTTTTAATTCCAAAGCTTCTTTTAGTTGAACTTTCATATCAGCTAATTCAAAATAAATGTGGTCCATTCTTTTGTTTAATTCATCTAATCTTTTTGTATTCTGATGAATTTCGGTTTTTAACTCTATCCTGACATCATCGATTTTCGTAGTAAACTCAGACCTAACATTATCAATTCTTTTATTGGTTTCGTCGATTCTCAATGTCAGTTCAGTTTTAACACTGTCAATTTTTCCCGTAAGTTCAGATCTAACATCGTCAATTCTTTTGTTAGTTTCATCTATTTTTGCTGTCAACTCAGTTCTAACACTGTCAATTTTTTCTGTTAGTTCAGTTCTAACATCGTCAATTCTTTTATTAGTATCATCGATTCTTTTGTTAGTTTCGTCGATTCTCAATGTCAACTCAGTTCTAACACTGTCGATTTTTTCTGTTAGTTCCCTTTTAACATCGTCTATTCTTTTATTAGTGTCATCGATTCTTTTGTTGGTTTCATCTATTTTTGCTGTCAACTCAGTTCTAACACTGTCAATTTTTTCTGTTAGTTCAGTTCTAACATCGTATATTCTTTTATTGGTTTCATCAATTCTTTTGTTGGTTTCTCTTAACTCCTCACGTATTTGACGGATATCGTTTTCAACATTGGAAAGTCTTATGTTCATAGATTCAATGGTTGTTGAAAAGCCGTTTATAGCTAAAATGATACCATTTATCTGCCCTGTAATCTCACTTTTAAACTTATCATGCTCTGCTTTTATTTCTCCAACGATTATATCTCTTATTTTTTCAATAACTTTATCAAAATCCATAATAAAACTCCCAAAATTTTTTAATTTAAAATTTAATACAGAATTTTGTTTTTTCAATCAAGCCCCCACTTTTTGTGGGGGGATAATTTTATGTTAACACTCTAATTTCCAATTTAAATAATTTTAAAACAAACCAAGAC
>NZ_DAIDMN010000025.1 GCF_027448985.1 Sulfurihydrogenibium sp. | reverse complement strand
TAAATTTAAGAAGAGGTTCTAAATTAGGTACTTTGACAATTATATCTCCACATATTTGGTGGCAGTACAAAGGTTGGGATGTAAGGTTTGTAGGAGCTTTTGTTAAAGTTGATGATGCATTAAAAGTTTCTCAAGACTTATTCGGAATATCCAATGTAGGAACCAAAGGTCAAATAATACCTCAAGAGCAGAAAGGGTTTTATACGCAAGTTGCATACGACATATTTAGATTTTTTAATATACATAATCAAGAGTTGTATCTTTTTGGAATTTATGAAGATATAAATACTCATAGTAAAGTCCAAAATGGATATAAAAAACCTGATGGTCATAAGTTACAGATTTACAACATAGGATTTTCCTATAAGCCACATCCATTGGTAGCCATAAAAGCTGACTATGTTAGATTAAATTACAGTCCAAATAGAAAGGATGAAAATGAGTATAGATTAACCTTTGGATTTATGTTCTAAAATTAGACCTCCTTATTCACCGGTGGATAATTCCACCAGATTTTTATAATAGTAAGAATATTCACCGGGTATAGAGTTGGCTCATTTATATGAGGTAGAGATGTTTTTAGAAAGGCTTTAAGAATATCAATTAGTAACAACAGGGGAGGGGGAATTTACTGTTTTTTATCATATTGAAATCAAATCTCAATATGTACAATGGTATAAAAAGTGGAACAAAGGAGAGAAAGTTGAAAAAAGTTTTTTTGATACTGTTAATTGTTTTTTTCTTTTCTTTTGCAGGTAGTAAAAAGCCGGAAGATGTTTTAAAAACAATATATCCAAATACTACAGTTGAAGTTAAAAATTACGTTCTTACACCTGAACAAGTGGAAAAGATAAGACAGATTTCCAAAGTAAAATTCGATTCTAAGTTGGTGTCAATATACGTAGTAAAAAAACAGGATAAAGTGGTAGCTTATGGGTACGTAGATGTCCATGTTGTAAGGACAAAGCCGGAAGTAGTTTTATATACAATAACTCCCGATGGAAAGTTGGATGTTGTTCAGGTTCTTCATTTTGGAGAGCCTTTGGAGTATCTACCTGAGGAAGGATGGTTTAACAATTTTAAAGGAAAATCCTTAGATAAGGATAACCTAAGGGTAAAATCTGATATTCCAAATGTATCTGGAGCAACTTTAACTTCCCGTGCAATAACCGATTATGCAAGGCTTGCACTTGCCATTTGGAAAGTACTGATAGGTGAACAAAGATGAAATTTGTTATATCCGGAGATATAAAGAGAAGAAAAAATCTATACTGGGCAGTTTTATTCTTTTCTGTTTTCAGTCTGCTTTTTTGGATAAGTAGTTTTATTTACTATTACTTAAACTTTGGATTTGATTATGATTCTCTTTTTAAATATTACTTTACTGATTTTGATTTTCCGGAAAAAATATCCTTACAACAGATAACTGAGAATGTTCATATAAATCTTTTTTTAAATGGATTTTTAATACTTATGGTAGTATCAATCTTTAACGTTTTTGATTTTAGGGAAAATTTTAAACTATGGTTAATTGTTTTAACTTTTCTATTTGGAATTTTGTACAGTGTTGTTGATGTTTTTATATTTTTATTAGATGGGTTTGTGATTCTAAAGGCTGTTTTCTTTTTACTTTTTCAAATGTTTTTAGGATTTTGTTTACTTTTGGTTTTTTACGGTTTATTAAAAGGTCATTCTAACGTGTCAATAGGTAATTTGAGGAAGATTATAGGTTTTTTTTCTTTTTTTATGTTAATTTTTTTCTTGGTGAATTTTTTGTTGTTTTACCAAAAAATGGGATTTAGTTTTGAGTCTGTGAAAACTTACTATCTTGGTAATCCGGAGCTTTATGTAAAACCAAAAACTTTTGAAGGCTTGTTTAAAGTCTTCTATCCTCATCTAATAACTATGGCTTTACTTTCGTTTACTTTATCTCATTTTTTACTTTTTAGTGTAGTTAAAAAAAGTATTGCTGTTACTTTGGGAATTACTACTTTTATTTTTGGTTTTATAGATAACTTAAGCGGTATTTTAATCAGATTTTTAGATGAAAAACTCGTTTATGTAAAATTTTTGTCTTTTTTACTTTTGGAGTTGTTATTCATAACAGGGTTTTTGATTGTTTTGTTTAGTAGTTTGAAAAAAGAGCCCTATTAAAGGGCTCTTGATTTATTATTCTTTTATTTTGAATACAAGGTTGTCTCCTTCTGCATCTACTATTACCGTATCTCCTTCTTTTATTTCTTTTCTAAGTATTTTTTCAGATAATGGTGTTTCAAGGTATTTTTGTATTGCTCTTCTCATAGGTCTTGCTCCGTAAACAGGGTCATATCCATGTTTCATCAATACTTCTTTTGCAGCAGGTGTTAGTTCTACTTTTATATTTCTGTCATGGAGTCTTTTGTTTAAAGCGTTAACCATAAGGTCTATAATTTGCATAATCTCTTTCTTAAACAGTGGTTTGAATACGATTATTTCGTCTATTCTGTTTAAGAATTCTGGTCTGAAGTAAAGTTTTACTTCTTCTAAAACTCTTTCTTTTGCTTTTTCAAACTCTTTTTCTATAACATCTTCTGGAGCATCTACAGGTATTAGTGTTAGGTACTGGCTTCCTATGTTAGATGTCATTATTATAACTGTGTTTCTAAAGTTTACGGTTCTTCCTTGTGAGTCTGTAAGTCTTCCGTCATCTAATACTTGTAAGAACAGGTCAAACACTCTTGGGTGGGCTTTTTCTATTTCGTCTAACAATATTACAGAGTATGGTCTTCTTCTTACTGCTTCTGTGAGTTTTCCACCTTCTTCGTATCCTACGTATCCTGGAGGTGCACCTATAAGTTTTGCAACAGAATGCTCTTCTTTAAACTCTGACATGTCTAACCTTATCATCGCGTCTTCATCGTCAAATAGAAGTTCTGCCAATGTTTTTGCAAGCTCTGTTTTACCTACACCTGTTGGTCCAAGGAACATAAAGGATGCAAGTGGTTTTCTAGGGTCAGATAATCCGGCTCTTGCTCTTCTTATCGCTTCTGCAACAAGTTTTACTGCGTGTTCTTGGTCTATAAGTCTCTTGTGCATTTCTTCTTCTAGGTGTAGGAGTCTTTCCATCTCTTCTTCCTTCATCTTAGAAATTGGTATTCCTGTCCATTCTGCTACAACTTCTGCTACATCATCTTCAGTAACTACAACTGATTCTGCAAGTTTTTGTTGTAGTGCTTTTATCTCTTTTTCTATCTGTGCCTTTTTTATCTTGTACTCTGCTTCTTTTTCGTAATCACCTTTTTGGCTGTAAATCTCAATCTGTCTATCTATTTCTTCAAGTTGTCTTTCTAGTTCTTCTAATTTTGCTCTTTCATTTGATGATTTTGCTTTGAGGTCTTTGAGTTGTTTTTCAAGGTTTGCTTTTTCTATCTTTAACTTGGCTTCTTTTTCGTAGTTTCCTTCCAAGGATGCTTGGATTATTTGCTCGTCAAGCATCTTTATTTTTCTTTCAAGCTCTATAACTTCAGGAGACGCATAAACGAGTTTTAGTTTTTTCCTTGCACATGCTTGGTCTAACGCATCAATTGCTTTGTCTGGGAAGTTTCTAGCAGGTATGTATCTTCCTGTTAATTTTACTGCTGCTTCAATAGCTTTATCACTTATTTTTACGTTATGATGTTTTTCTAGTTTTGGTTTTAGTGCTTTTAGTATTTCTATGGTTGTTTCTTCGTCCGGTTCTTCTACATAGACTGGTTGGAATCTTCTTTCCAATGCTGGATCTTTTTCTATGTATTTTCTGTATTCGTCTAATGTAGTTGCACCTATTACTCTAATTTCGCCTCTTGCTAAAGCAGGTTTAAGTAACTGTCCTGCATCCGATGCTCCTTCTCCTTTTCCGGCTCCTACTATTGTATGTAGTTCGTCTATGAATAAGATTATGTTAGGGTCTTTTTTAAGTTCATCTAAGAGAGCTTTCATTCTTTCTTCAAACTCTCCTCTATATTTTGTTCCGGCTACTAAAGCTCCTAAATCCAATGATAAAATCTTTTTGTTATATAGCTCTTCTGGAACTTCTTTATTTACGATTTTTTGAGCTAAACCTTCTACTATGGCTGTTTTACCTACTCCTGCTTCTCCAATTAGGACAGGGTTGTTTTTTGTTCTTCTTAGTAGTATTTCTATCACCTGTTGTATTTCTCTTTCTCTTCCAATTACTGGGTCTAACTTACCTTCTTTAGCCAACTTTGTTAAATCTACTGTAAACTTTTCCAATGCAGATTTTTCTTCTTCTGCCATTTCTTGTTGGATGTTTTTTCCTTCCATAGTTTGTTTTCCTCCTTCTTTTTTTTCAAAGTTTAGTATTTCATTTAAAATTTTTCCAGCTATTGTGTTGTTGTCTTCAATTAATGCTGTTGCTATATGAGACGAACTTACAGTTGAAGAGCCACCATTAAACGCTATTTTTTCAGCATTTTCCATTACTTTAATCAGTTTTGATGCATACTGCTTTTGAGTTTTTGAACCTGTAACGTTTTCTACTATTTTTTCTACAAATCTGTCTTTTGAAAATCCAAGTTCATCTATTTGTTTTATGAGTGAGCTGTTTTCTATAACTTTATAGATGAAAGTTAAAAGGTTGATATCTCCAGATAAAAATCTTTCAGCGGTTGCTGAATCGGTTAATTGTGAAAGTTGAGACCTTAATGAGCTAAGGTTAGATTCTAACTGTTTTTCATACAAAGAAAGTCTTTCTAACTCGAGTCTGCTTCCTCCTCCAAAAAAGAATCCGGATTCGTAAGCTAAATCTCTTTTTAATCTCTCTTTTTGAGCTTTTACTTCTTTTAACTCTTTGTAAATTTCTAACGCTTGTGTTCTTACTTGAGAAAGTTGATTATACAGGTTTTTTATATAGTCAGTGTACTCGGAAACTGCTTTATTAATTTGAGAGTATAAATCTTGTAAATAACTGTTTATATTCTCTTTCAGTGATTTTTTGTCAATTCCTCTTTTCTCCAGTATCTTCAAAAGTGGTGAATCATCTTTACTAATCAAAGCGAGTAATAGATGGTCTGTATCAACCATACTATCGTTGTTCTTGATTGAGATAGTTTTTGCAAGTTCTAACAACTCTTTTGCTTTTTTGTCTAAAAGATTTTCGCTAAACATTTTTCCTCCTTCTTGGATTTAGTGTATTGTTATCAAATAATATAATATCATTTTTGTAAAATTTCAATACTGAAATGAATCACGCTACTTTTTAAATATACAATCATTTATAATTTGTGAGAAGGTTTTAACACGAATTCGGAGATAAACGTAAATTAAGATTTTATCGCCAAAGTTTATCTTTATATTTTTCTTTTAGTTGTAGTTCGTATAAAAATGCGTATTTGAGGAATACGTACAAAAATCCGGAAAACGCTATTATTAGTCCTCTTACTCCTTCCAAAAATCCAAGTTTTAAAAAGTATAATTTAAAAAATATGATAAACGGATTAAAGATTAGTTTATAAAGTTTAAACCGTTTACCTTGACTGTACATAATCTCTGCCATTTTTTGAGCATAATCTACAGTTTTTACAAACTGATGATAGAGGTTTTTATACGAGTAATGGTACAAATCTCCTTCCAACCTTCCTACTTTTCCTTTACATATAACTTCTTCGTGAAGTTTTCCTTCGTAATAGGCTTTATTCTTTTTAAACAATCTTTTTCTGTATTCCGGATACCATACATATTTTAAAAATCTTCCTAAATAGTAAGTTCTTCTTGGGACTTCATAGCAATCGTAGGATGGATTTTTTAGCTGTTTTTCTACACTTTCTTGAAGCTTTGAAGACAACTCTTCATCTGCATCTAAAACCAAAATCCACTCTCCATTACACAAGGAAAGACCATAGTTTCTTTGAGATTTATAGTTATCAAACTCTCTAAAATACACTTTTGCTCCAAGATTTTTGGCTATATCAACCGTTTTGTCGGTAGAACCACTATCTAAAACCACTATTTCATCGGCAACAGGTAATACACTTTTTATCGCTCTTTCTATATTTTTTTCTTCATTCTTTGTAAGGATTAAAACCGATAATCTCATAAATCAAATTCCTTTTCTGATGTTTAATTTAAAATATTTTATAACAAAAAGCGTACCTAAACGGTGTTATAATAAATTAATCATAAATTGGAAGAGGTAAAGGAACATTAAATCATTTTTGGATATCCGGATTGTACTAAACACCCTTTTTCCAAACTACTGTGAAGTATGTAAAAATCCTTTTGTGTTTTCTCATCAAAACATTGTATGTTCCGAATGTTTAAATCAGATTGAACAAGAAGTTATATTTTACTGTCACAGTTGTGGAAAATCCGAAAGAAACAGTTATCCACTGTGTGAAGATTGTAAAACAGATAAAAAATATGAAGATATAAGAGTTTTTACATACTACTATTATGTAGAAAATCCAATAGTTAAACTGAAATTTACAAAAATAAAACCATTAGCCAAAGATTTAGCTCTCTTAATAAAAGATGATTTACAAAGTTATATAAAGTTAAACAGGATTCAAAACGTTTTGTATATACCACTGTCTAAAAAAGTGGAAAAGGAAAGAGGATTTAACCATTTAAAAGAGATTTTAAAGTACGCTGTGCCATCTTTTTTAGTAAAGGACTATTTAGAAAAAGTCAAGGAAACGCAATATCAGGTTAGATTAAAAAAAGAAGAAAGGTTTAAAAACCTAAAAGATGCATTTAGTTTGAAAGTTGATAAAATAAAAGGCAACACTCTAATCTTTGATGATATACTAACTACCGGAGCAACCCTTTTGGAGATTTACAATCTTATAAAAGATAAAGTAGAAGGAAAAATATACGCTTATACTCTGTCAAAAGGATAGAGCATGGTATACAAAGAAAATGTATTAAAAGAGAGAGAAACCCACGATAAAAAAACAAAACTTTATATAGCTATTTTCCTTAATTTATCAATAGTCTTTCTTCAAATACTGTTTGGGATTTATTCAAATTCTGTTTCTCTAATTACAGATGCGGTCCACAACTTTCAAGATGTTTTAAGTCTTGTAGTTGCATTGGTTGCGATAAACGTAATATCCAAAAAACCGACTTTAGAGATGACATACGGCTTTTTAAAAGCGGAAGTTATGGCTGGTTTTATTAATAATCTTGTTTTACTGTTTACTTTGATTTTCATACTATACGAAGCAACTGTAAGGTTGATATATCCGGAAGAGGTAAAAGGTTTATATGTAATCGTTTTTGGTTTTTTAGCATTTTTGATAAATTTATTTTCTGCAATCATTTTAAAAGTCCATCATCATCATGAGGAGGACCATCATCACCATCACGAAGATATGAATATAAAAGCCGCTTACTTACACCTTATGAGTGATGCTGTTTTATCTTTGGCTGTAGTGATAGGTGGTATTTTTATCTATCTTTTTTCTATTTACTGGATTGACCCTTTGCTATCACTTATATTTGTAATTTACATTACAAAAGAAGTTTTAAAAGCCTTAAAAGACAACTATCACCTTCTTATGGAAGGTGTTCCTAAAAGTATAGACTTAAACAAGCTTATAGAAGAGATAGAGAAAAATTTTCCTCAGATAATAGAAATCCATGATTTACATATTTGGGGAATAAGTTCAAAAGATATTTACCTTTCTGCACATATAGTAATTGATGATTTAAACAATTTTATAATACTTCTTGAAGATTTAGAGAAATTTTTAGCAGAAAAAGGAATTAACCATATAACGGTTCAACCGGAAAAACCTGATAGAAAGTGTAACATTTTACATTAGTTTAGAAAGCTTTATTATCCAAAGTAGAATAACAACCATCAACCAGAATACTAAAATAAATAAAATGGTAAACTCTATACTGATAAAAATAATCTTTAAGATTAAAAATAGAAGGTAAGGAATAGCTACCAAAGAGACCAAAATAGCTATTCCAAAAAGAAATAAAACAACAACTGCCAAAAAATAGTTTTTAAAGGTTAGCTTTTTTGGCTCAAAACTGTTTATCATCGTAAATTTTTATGGGATTATAAAGTGTGTCTCTTTCAACAGGAATTTTTCCGGCTTCTTTTATAAGTCTTATCAACTTTTCTTTTTGTTGCTGAGTTGGAGATTTTGCACCGGCAAAGTGGGCTATTTTTTCTTCCATGACTGTACCATCCATATCATCTGCACCAAAGTTTAGCGCCACTTGAGCGGTTTTTTCTCCTATCATTACCCAGTAAGCTTTTATATGGTCTATATTATCAAGGATTAATCTTGATACAGCAATTGTTTTTAAATCGTCTATTCCGGTTGTAAAGTCGTATACCGGTAAATCGTTGTTTTCTGGTTGGTACGCAAGAGGTATGAAACAGGTAAATCCTCCAGTTTCATCTTGGGCTTCTCTTATTTTTAACATGTGGTCAACTCTGTCTTCGTAGCTCTCTACATGTCCATACAGCATTGTGGTTGTAGAGTGAAGACCTAATCTATGGGCTGTTTTGTGTATCTCTAAATACTTTTTATAACCTATCTTTTTAGGAGCGATGATTCTTCTGATATTTGGAGAGAATATTTCTGCTCCACCACCCGGAAGACTTCCAAGTCCTGCTTCTTTAAGTTTTATCAAAATCTCTTCGTAAGAAAGTTCTGATATTTGAGAAAAATAGTCAATCTCAACAGCTGTAAAAGCTTTTATATGAAGCTGTGGAAAGTTTTTCTTTATGATGGATACGATGTTTAGATACTTATTAAAATCCCAGTCCGGATGGAGTCCCCCTACAATATGGACTTCCGTAGCTGAGTTTTCAACAGCGTACTTTACTTTTTCCAATATCTCATCATAACTCATCTCATAAGCTTTTGGGTCGTTTTTATCCATCTGAGCAAAAGCACAGAATTTACAATCTAAAACACATACGTTTGTTGGATTTATCTGTCTGTTTATTACAAAATAGGCATACTTTCCATTTTTCTTTTCTGTGATATAGTTAGCCAAATACCCGACTGTTAACAAATCACTACTTTTAAACAGCTTTACACCATCCTCAAAAGATAACCTCTTTTCTTCTAAGACTTTATCTATGATAGGAAATAAATCTTTATCTGATGCTAACTCTAAAACTTTTTCTATTTCAAGCATTTTTTTACCTCACTTGGATACTTTTTCTAAATGTTTAAAGAAATCCGGATAGGAGATATATACACAATCAGCATCTTTTATAGTTATACCTTCTTCTGAGACTAATCCTAAAACAGCAAATCCCATAGCTATTCTGTGGTCTTTGTAAGAATCTACGGTACCACCTTTTACCTTCTGTTTACCTTTTACAATCATACCATCTTCCAGTTCTTGAATTTCTAATCCCAATCTTTTAAAGTTTTCTACAACCGCTTTTATTCTATCACTCTCTTTTACTCTAAGTTCGTGGGCTCCCGTTATAATGGTTTCTCCTTCAGCTTGGGTTGCAACTATAGCAAGTAATGGAAGTTCATCTATCATTGAAGGAACTTCTTCCTTCTCTACTTTTACACCTTGTAGGTCGTTGTATTTAACTACAACATCAGCCACTATCTCACCGGCTTCGTCTCTTTTGTTTATATAAGATATTTCTGCTCCCATCTCTTTCAATTTCCGGAAAAAGCCATCCCTTGTAGGATTAACTAAAACATCTTTAAGAACAATTTCAGATTTTGGGACTATCGCAGCTGCTGCGGCAAAAAAAGCGGCAGAAGAAGGGTCTGCAGGAACATCTATATGAATTGGTTTTAATCTATCGGTTTGAGATATTTTTACTGTATAACCTTGAGTTGTGAACTCTGTTTGAATGTTTGCTTCCATCCATTTTAACATCTTTTCTGTATGGTCCCGTGATATTATAGGTTCTGTTACCTGTGTTGTACCTTTTGCATACAAACCAGCAAGTAGTATTGCAGATTTTACTTGAGCTGACATTTTTTCGTTAAAATAGGTAATGCCTTCTAACTTACCTCCTCTAATTGCGATAGGAAGATTGTTACTTTCTTTTCTTCCATCTATCTTTGCTCCCATCTCCGTTAAGGGTTTTGTAACTCTTTTCATGGGTCTTTTTCTGAGACTATCATCTCCTGTAAGGGCTGCGAAAAAATCTTGACCTGATAAAACACCTAACGTTAATCTTGTGGTTGTTCCGGAGTTTCCCATATCTAAAACATCTTGGGGCTCATTTAAACCTTCTAATCCTTTTCCTTTTACATAAATTACGCTATCTTTCTCTTGTATCTCTACTCCAAGTTTTCTGTAGGTGTTTAAAGTTGTGATTGTATCTCCGGCTTTTAAAAAGTTTTTAATTACAGACTCACCTTCGGCTAAAGATGACAGTATTATGGACCTGTGAGAGATAGATTTATCGGAAGGTACTCTTAAACTTCCTTCTATTCTTTTTACTTTTTTTATCGTTTTATCCATACCAACCTCTTTAAAAGATTTTTAGAATTCTTAAAATATATAATATCACTAAAACTGTAGCTGAAGAAAGCATTACTATCAGTATAAGGTACAATATCAAAAATTTTTTATCATCTTTAAAGTTTAGGTTTTCAGATGTTTTTATAGCGGATAAGCTTTTTTGTACCTGAGTATCTTTTATAGTTAATGTGTTTTCTAAAAAAGCCACCATTAAAGACCTTGATGCTATAAGGTTGATTATTCTGGGGATACCTGAGGAATGTTTGTAAATCTCTTCTATTGCAGATTTATCAAAATTTAATTTTTGAAAGTTTGCAACTTTTAACCTATGATTTAAATATTTTTCTGTCTCTTCTTTTGATAAGGGTTCTAAAAACATTTTATTTGATATTCTGCTTTGTAGTTGTCTTAACTTGGGATTTTGAAGTTTTTCTTCTAGTTCTGGTTGACCTACCAATATTATCTGAACTAATTTTTCCTTCTCGGTTTCAAGGTTGGATAGTAATCTTAGCTCTTCTAAAGTTTCAAAGGGCATAAGTTGTGCTTCATCTATAACTATTAAAACTCTTTTTCCTTCATTTAGTTTTTCTTCTAAAAATGTGTAAAGATACTTTAGTAGTTCATTTTTTGATGATTCTTTTCTATAGTCTATTTTGAATTCATCTAAGAGTGTTTTTAAAAACTCTTCTGGATTTAACATTGGATTGTATATGGTAGCTACAATATAATCTTTGGATATCTCTTTTAAAAATTTTTTTAAAACTGTTGTTTTACCTGTTCCGGGTTCTCCTAAAATGACACAAAAACCTTCTTTGGAAGCTACTGTATATTTTAGAAGTTCTTTTGCTTTTCTATGAGTTAAAGATTCAAAGAAATACGACGGGTCAGGTGTAATTTTAAATGGGTCTTCTTTTAACCCAAAGTATTCTAAGTAGTTCATTTTTCCTCTTTATCTTTTGGGAATAAAATAGACCTTACTCTGTTTCCTTTGGATATAGCAACAGCCTTTTCTTCGTCTGTGTAGTAATGTATTTCATCTCCTTCAACTACATTTTTGTCTTGATGAACTTCGGCATTTCCTCTTAGGATTATTAAATTTTTATCTTTGTAGTACTCCCCTTCTTTTGCTTTTCCCCATTTGTTTTCCTGTTGAAAGTACACATTTCCAGATGCGTATATTCTAGATACATCTCCTTTTTCATCTAAATATATTTTTACCACATCTGCCTTTAAATTAAAGTTTCCTTTCTTTACATCTACATTACCTGTGTAGATGGCTAATTTTTCTTTGTTGTTGTACTCAAGTTTGTCTGCGTTTATTACAACTGGTTCTTTTTTATTTGTTTGTTGTTGTGCAAAGGTTACTGTAAACAGTAAAAAAAATATCGTTAAAATTTTAACCATCTTTACCTCTAAATTGGCTATTTACTTTATCAAGTTTTAAAATTTCTTTATCAATGTCTAAAAATAGGTTTCTACCTTTTGTTGTCATATTCTCACTAAAAATAGTTGTACTTATATCATTGTAAGCTATTTTTTTCTCTGTATCTATAAATATATATTCGGTTTCCATCCGGATATCTTTACTTTTAAAGTTAACACCACTGTAAAAAGTTATCATTTTTTCTTTAACATCGTATAAACCTTTTTTTGATTTTATGTTAAAACTTCCCTTTTCACCAAAATAGTTAACATCTGGATTTTCTATATAAAATTTGTTTCTTTTTTCTAAAAGTTTATAACCTTTTAAGGTATAAGTGTAATCTGATTTGGAAACAAGGTAGAAGTTTTCTATAGTGTTGCTTGTATATTTTAAGTTTTCTAATAACTTTTGTTTATCAAGATAATCAGATACTTCTTTAAATATAAAAGAACTCACTAACAAGATTAAAAAAAACAAAAACGATTTTTTAATCTTCTCCAACACTTTCTTTCTCTTTCTTCTTATTTCTTAAATCCCATTTTGAACTGAACATATCCTGAATTATTTTTATGTATAAGTCGTTGTTTTCTTGAGATGCTCTGTCTTTTATGTACATAGTAGGTCTGTGAAGTAGCTTATTTATCAAAGACCTCATAGCAAGGTCTATTGTTTCCCTTTCTTTTTCTCTAACCTGATAGCCTATGTGTTTTAAAGTGTTTATAAATCCTTTTTGGTCAACACCGTGTAGTTTAACAACGTAAGCAAAAGCCCTGATTAAAACCCTATCTGCAACAATTTTGTGTAAAACTTTTTCAAAATCAACTTTTCTGTTGAAAGTGTCCCTTGCTGAGTAGTAAAGATTTTGAATGTCAACAAATACTGCAACCTTTTGATGAATATAAATTTTTCTGTTCATAGTACTCCTTTACTTTTTTTGTTTGAATTATAACATAGATGTGATAAAATTATCTTTATGGAAATTTTTTCAACCGGATTTAACTATAAAACCGCACCTGTAGAAATAAGGGAGAAGTTAGCAATTACAGAAAAGAGCTACCAGTCTATCCTTGAAAAGTTAAACAACATTGAAAATATCTATGAAGTCTGTGTTATATCAACCTGTAACAGAGTAGAGTTTTACGGCGTTTTTGATGGTAACGATAGTTTAAAGTATGAAATACTAAAAGTTTTATCTCAATATTCAAGTATTCCTGTAAATATTTTGGAAAAGTACGTTTTTTTCTACACAGGAAGAGAAGCCATAAAGCATATATTCAGAGTATCTTCAAGTCTTGACTCAATGGTGATAGGAGAACCTCAAATTGTTTGTCAGTTTAAAGAATCTTTTACGAAAGCTAAAGAGTACAAAGCAGTAAGACATATACTAACAAGACTCTTTGATAAAGCTTTAAACGTTTCAAAAAAGATAAGGACATCAACCGGAATATCAAAAAAAGCTGTATCTATAAGTTATGCAGCAGCATTACTCGCAAAAAAAATATTCGGAGATTTGAAAGAAAAGTCAGTTCTCCTAATAGGTGCAGGAGAAATGGCAGAACTTGCTGCAAGGCACCTATCTTCCTTAGGTGTCAAACATATTTTTGTATCAAACAGAACCTTTGAAAGAGCTGTAGAACTTGCAAACAAATTCGGTGGAAGTGCCATAAGATTTGATAAAATCTTAGAGTTTTTGCCAGAAGTGGATATTGTGATAGTATCTACGGGAGCAACAGAGCCTATTTTAAAAAAAGAGGATATTAAAAAAGCGGTAAAAAATAAAAAAGAGCCTTTATTTATAATAGATATATCAGTGCCAAGGAATGTTGAAGAATCTGTAAACGAGCTAGAAGGAGGAAAAGTTGGATAACAATCAACAAACGTTAGAAAACAACCAAGAACAAAACAAAGAAGAGTTAAAAGAAGCTCCACAGTCCCAAGAAAATGTCAACCAACAGGAAGAGGTGGTTGATAAGGATAAATTAATCCAAGAACTTCTTAAAGAAAATGAGGAATTAAAAGCAAAATTACAAAAGACAGAAGAGGCTGCTAAAAGGTTAAGTGCGTTGTATCAAGCGGTAGTGAAAGATTTTGAAGATTATAAGTTAAGGATGATTAAAGAGAAAGAGCAAGTAAAAGAGGAAGCTATAGAAAAGTTTGCAAAGGCATTTTTAGATGTGGTAGATAACTTTGAAAAAGCTATAGAGAGTTTTAAGTATACAAACGACATAAACTCAATACTTCAAGGTATTCAGATGACCCATTATCAAGTGGTAAACCTTTTACAAAACTTTGGAATTGAAAAGATTGAAGATAACCACGAGTTTAACCCTATGATTCATGAGGCTATAGAAACTGTAAAATCAAGTGATTACAAACCAAATCAGATTGTAAAAGTACTTCAACATGGATACAGATACAAAGGAAAAGTAATTAGACCTGCTAAAGTGGTTGTTTCTGTTGAGGAAGAAGAAATAACCTGATGAACTTCTACAGGTTGTTAGGGGTAGCATACAACGCTACCCCTGATGAAATAAAAAAGGCTTATAGAAAAAAAGTAAAGATTTTTCATCCGGATGTAAACCCGGACGGAGAAGAGGTTTTTAAACTACTAAACGTTGCGTACGAAACCCTGATAAATCCGGATAAAAGAGAACAGTACGATAAATTACTAAACAAAAATTCTCTTTTAAAAGTTTTTGAAGATAAACTTTTAGAATTTTTAGGTTTTACAGACAAACCACAAAAAGGTTCTGACATTAGAACAACAGTAACTGTATCTTTGGAAGATGGATTACTTGGAAGAAAAAAAACTATTAAATACAAAAGAAAAGTTTTATGTCCGGATTGTGAAGGAAACGGTATCGTAAAGGAAAGTAGATTAATCAAGTGTGATAAATGTAGTGGAGAAGGGAGAATCCAAACAAAGTTAGGAAAAATAGTCTGTTTTAAATGTTTAGGCAAAGGATTTGTCGTAAAAAATCCTTGCGGCAAATGCGGAGGCCTTGGATATACAAAAGAAGACCAGTACATCTCTTTTAAAGTACCAATAGGCGTTGAAACCGGAGATAAACTTACAGTTAAGAGTATGGGAAATTGCGGATTAAACGGTGGAGAGTACGGAAATCTTATTATAAGGTTTATACTCGACACGGGAATCTTTGAAAAAACATCAGATGGCTTGATTTTAAATGTAAAACTTGAAAAAGATATCTCAGAATACGAATACATCCGGATAAAAAACCCATTAAATGAAGTATTACAAATAAAAATACCCCCAAACGCTACAAAAAACCAGCTTATCAAAATAAGTCAAGAAGGTTACATAAACAAATCCGGAGAGAGGACAAACTTATATATCCGGTTTATATAAAACTCTTTTAACGTGAACTATTCCCACTTATAATCGCTTAGTAATAAGAATACAACAAAACTAAAATTTGGTTATAAATTCATCTTGAATCTTGTAGAAGATGGAGACTTCTTGCTATAATTTCATTAAAATCTTCCGGGAGATAACTATGAAAAAACTACCAATAGGAATACAAAACCTAAAAGAGATAATTACGGAAGGATACTATTATGTAGATAAAACACCATTTGTAAAAAAACTACAAGAAAAAGGAAAATACTTTTTCTTAAGCAGACCAAGAAGATTTGGAAAATC
>NZ_DAIDMN010000024.1 GCF_027448985.1 Sulfurihydrogenibium sp. | reverse complement strand
TCTTCTATCTGTATTGTTTGTTTTATAGTCAGATATCCGGATTGAAACAGTAGATTTTCCGGATAGATGTAATCAATATCAAGGTTAGACAGTATCTCTTCTCCTACTTCCAAGTTCTCTAAATCCGGAAGGTAGTACTGGTTTTTTTGAAACATTTTTATCAAAAATGTAGGTGTTCCTGTTTCAAACCAGTATGGTCTAAATTCTTTTTTATCAAATAAAAGCAGTATATCAAAGGGATTGTAAACAGGTTCTCCAAGCCAGTTGTAGCCGTTGTACCACCTTTTTACTTCTTCTTTGTCAAAGTCTTTTATTCTGTCTTCAAAGACTGTTTCTAACTCTGTCTGTGTATATCCGCAGATGGTTGCAAACTCTCTGTCTAAGGTTATGTCGTTTAGCTGATTTAATCCACTGAATATAGATACTTTTGAAAATCTTGATACTCCTGTTAAAAATACAAGGTGTAGGTATGGGTCAGATGGTTTTAGTATCTCAAAGAATTTTTTGAGTACTTCTCTGTTGTTTTTTGCTTTTTGGGTGTCTTCTATAACATCGAGTATTGGTTTATCGTACTCATCTATCAATACCACTACTTTTTGGCTGTGTTTTTCATACAGTTTTTTTATTAGTTCTTGGAATTTTAGGTTAGGGTGCTGGTTTTGTAATTCTATGGAGTATTCACTTGCATTGGTGTCCAATAAGTAGTTAAGAGAATGTTCTAATCTTTCTGTTGTGTCTGTTAAGGCTATACTTAAATCTATCCTTATAACCGGATATTTTTTATCCCAATCCCAGTTATTATACAAATACAAACCTTTAAACAGTTCTTTATTCCCACTGAATGCTTCTTTTAGAGTGTCTAAGAATAAAGATTTTCCAAATCTTCTTGGTCTGCTTAAGAAAAAGTATTTTCCTTTTTCTTGTAATTTTTTTACAAATGGCGTTTTGTCTACATAATAGTATCCTTCCGTAATTATCTCTTTTAGGTTTTGTATTCCTATTGGTAGTTTTTTCATTTTATCACCAAAAACTATTTTAATTTTCATTTTACCACATAATGAACTGATATAAAAAAATATGGAAATTATTTTTTTGTTAATGCTATAATAAAACATCGTTTTATTTATGATTAGGAGGAAGTGAAGATGCTTAGCTATGATGTTTTGATAGTTGGAGCAGGAGGAGCCGGATTAATGGCGGCTCTTGAGGCTAGTAAAGCAAAAGATGTTAAAGTTGCTGTCATCTCAAAAGTTTATCCAACAAGGTCTCACACTGGAGCTGCTCAAGGTGGAATAAACGCAGCCCTTGCAAACGTAGACCCATCTGATAATCCGGAAGTTCACACATTTGATACAGTAAAAGGTAGTGACTATTTAGGAGACCAAGATGCAATTGAGTTTATGTGTTACGAAGCACCAAAAAGAATATATGAGTTAGAGCATTTAGGTGTTCCGTTTTCAAGACTTCCAGATGGTAGAATTGCCCAAAGACCTTTCGGTGGAGCCGGATTTCCAAGAACTTGCTACGCTGCAGATAAAACTGGACACGTAATACTCCATACACTCTATGAACAATGTTTAAAAAACGATGTTGAGTTTTTAAATGAATGGTTTGTTACAGAGTTGATAGTAGATAACAACGAAGCAAAAGGTGTTATAGCAATAGACATAAGAAATGGAGAAGTTCATGCAATAAAATCAAAAGCTATAATATTTGCAACTGGTGGGTATGCAAGAGTTTACTGGGTAAGAAACACAAATGCAATAGGTTCTACAGGAGATGGAATGGCAATCTGTTACAGAGCCGGAATACCTCTTAAAGATATGGAATTTGTACAATTTCACCCCACTGGACTAAGGTCAACAGGAATACTCGTCACAGAAGGAGCAAGAGGAGAAGGTGGATACCTTATAAACAACAAAGGTGAAAGATTCATGTCAAAGTATGCTCCTGAAAAAATGGAGCTTGCACCAAGAGACCTTGTAGCAAGGTCCATAGAAACAGAGATACTGGAAGGAAGAGGTTGGGGTGAAGGTATGATGGCATACGTCCACCTTGACCTAAGACACCTTGGAGCTGAGAAAATAAAATCCAGATTACCACAGATAAGACAACTTTGTATAGACTTTGAAGGAGTAGACCCAATAGAAGAGCCAATACCTGTTAGACCTACCGCTCACTACTCAATGGGTGGAATAGATGTAAGAGATTACAAAACAAGTATGACAGGGGTAAACGGTGTATTTGCTGTAGGAGAGTGTGCTTGCGTATCTGTTCATGGTGCAAACAGACTTGGAGGAAACTCTTTACTTGACTTGGTAGTGTTTGGTAAACCTGCAGGAGCAGCAGCAGTAGAATACGCAAGAAACAAACCAGATGACAACTTTAACCTAAAAGCAGAAGAAGAAAGAGCAAGAAGAGAGATAGAATCTTTACTCAAAAAAGAAAACAAAGAAAACATAAACA
The DNA here is from genome assembly GCF_027448985.1 of Sulfurihydrogenibium sp. Lineage (GTDB taxonomy): Bacteria > Aquificota > Aquificia > Aquificales > Hydrogenothermaceae > Sulfurihydrogenibium. The sequence goes on along the minus strand of NZ_DAIDMN010000024.1, from coordinate 13,079 downwards.
GTATAAGAATGGAAATGGCTCAAACTATGTGGGATAAAGTAGGTATATTCAGAGAAGAAAAACCGATGCTTGAAGCCATAGAAAAAATAAAAGAACTTAAAGAAAGGTATAAAAACCTTGCTCCTGGAGACAGTGGAAAAATATTCAACACCGCATTGATAAACTACATAGAGTTAGGCTTTTTACTTGACCTTGCGGAAGCAATAGCTACAACAGCTGTTTTAAGAAAAGAAAGTAGAGGAGCTCATGCAAGAAGAGACTATCCAAACAGAGATGATGAAAACTTCTTAAAACATAGTCTTTCTTACTACACTCCTGAAGGTCCAAAAGTAGAGTACTGTGAAGTAAAAATAACTAAATATCAACCACAAGAAAGAAAATACTAATCAAGAATATGGGGTGTTTACAAGCACCCCTTTTTACAAAGGTAAACATAAAACTTGTTTTCAATAAAAGAGAGCCGTATATTTTTTTGAGTTATTATTGAAAAGTTTCTTAAAATTTTTAAGTCTTTAATTTTTATTTCTTTTATCAATCCGGAATTTAAAGATTCCAACGCAATCAACTTTGATACAAAAGCTAATAGGTCCGTATTTTCAACCATATTAACTATAAGTTTTGAGCTGGACACCTCCATTACCGTATTTAGTTTTATTTTTACATTCTCTTCTACAACATTTCTTGTTCCAGACCCGGATTCTCTTAAAATAAACTTGTAGTCTTTTAAATCCTCAACGGTTAAAACATCAGAAATACTACTTTTTTTAGAAGAAATCAAAATTATCTCATCATGGTAAAAAGGTTTTATATCAAACTTATTTGATTCTACATTATCCTCAACAAGCCCTATATTAAAAACTTTCGATAGAACACCCTCTGCTACCTCTTTAGAATTTCCTATAAATAAGTTTAACTTTAAATCTGGATTTTCCTTGTAGAAATTAGCTAAAATTCTGGGAAGGTAATAATCACCTATTGTAGAACTCACTCCAATCGTTAAGAAATTTTTAGATATTAAAAAGTGTGATGACAAAGCATTTTCCATTTGATTATAATCATCCAATATTTTGGCCGCATATTCGTATAAAACTTTTCCTTCTTCTGTTAATTCCAACCTATTTTTCTTTCTTTGAAATAACGTTATTCCTAAATAATTTTCTATCTTTTTTATCTGTAGTGTTACAGTAGGCTGAGACAAAAATAAAATGTCAGCAGCTTTTGAAAAACTTTTTAAATCCGCAACAGTTTTAAATATTTTAAGTTTATGATAATCAAGTATTTCCATATCTTTTGGCTACACTTACAGTAAAGTCTTCAACTTCTTTTATAAAATCTAAAAGCTGTTGAACGTTTTTAACATTGTAAACTTTAAAATTTTCAACAACTTCTTTTATAATACCGTAAATATCTAAAAATTTTATCTTTCCTTGAAGAAATAGATTAACGGCAACTTCATCTGCAACAGTTAAAACTGTAGGATACATTCCTCCAATTTTACCACATTCTATAGCAAAGTTAAGTAGTGGAAATTTCTCATTATCAGGAGGTAAAAATGTTAAATTTTTTATTTTTGTAAAATCTAAAAAGTTGTTATTTAGCTGTTTTCTTTCTGGATAAAATATTGCGTAGGATATTGGTATTTTCATATCCGGATAAGACAAATTACTAATTACACTTCCATCTATGTACTCTACCATACCATGAATTATACTTTCCGGATGAACAACCACATCTATCTTTTCATAAGGTAAACCAAACAGATAATGGGCTTCTATAACTTCAAAACCTTTGTTAAGTAAGGTAGCACTATCTACCGATATTTTCTTTCCCATACTCCACCTTGGATGATTCAAAGCCTGCTGTATGGTTACTTTTTCAAAATCTTCTATTGGAAGATTTAAAAACGGACCTCCTGAAGCAGTCAATACAATTCTTCTAACATCATCTAACGGTCTTCTATCAATTATCTGGAAAATTGCAGAATGCTCACTATCTATAGGAATTAGATTTTTGTAGTTTTCTTTTTCAAGCTCCCCCAAACATATTATTGCTTCTTTGTTTGCTGTTGCTATTTTTTTACCACTTTCCAAAAGAATATAGGTAGGTTTTATACCTTTTACTCCTGCAATTGCAATGATAAATAGGTCTAAATCTACGTCTTTTAAAAAGTCTAAATTTTCTTCCCCTGCTATAATTTTTGTACTCCCTATAATCTGAGATTCTCCTAATTCCACATAAACATAATCCGGATTAAACTCTTTTATCTGGTTTATCAAGTTATCAGATAGCTTAGAAGCTCCAAGAAGTTTGACTTTTATCTTATCTTTATACTTTCTTGCAATCTCTAAAGTCTGTCTGCCAACTGAACCTGTTGAACCAAGAACACCTATATTTATCAAAGATTAAACTTCTCCCAACGCTTTTATTATATAACCAAAAAATTCGTTATCATCCTTAACACCTACAAACTCTACTTTATCATTAACAACAGTTTTAGGAACCGCTGAAACGTTGTACTTGGTTGCCAAATCCGGAAAAGAGTAACACTCAATAACAGTCGTCTTAATATTAGGATTAGCAATACTAAAACTTACAGCTTTCAAAATAGCAGGCGGACACCAACCACAAGAAGTAGTCACAAAAACTTTAACATCTACCGGTTTATCTATTTCTTCGACAAACTCTAAAATTCTTTCTGATATATGATATTCATTATTTGCAACCATTTTTAAACTGTCTAAAAAGGCTTTAATTTCACCACCGGCAACCTTTCCCAAAAACTTAATAGAAATTTTATCTTTTTCTATTATGAAAACAGGTTTATATTGTAAAGTTTCATCTAATTCCAAAGTTATCAAACTACTATTTAAACCAATACCTTTCAAAAATTCTTCTATCTGTTTTTCACTTTTATCAAAGTTGTACCTAATCTTAACATTTTCTTTTAAGTTTTCAAGCTCATGTTTTATATAATCAATCATTTTTACAACCTTAACTTTTTTATTTTTATTATTATAACTTTATTTGTATATATAATAAAGAATAATAATAGGACAAAAAAATCGTTGATAATCATGAAAAAAATTATTATTTTTCAATATTTTAAGTGTATTTTTTTATTGTTGATAACCTGTTGATAACTTAATTATTATTTGTCAATAACTTTTAGATTTTATAGCATATAAGTATTTGAAAAGGATATATTATTTTTTGGAATTTTTCTGTTGATGGATTGTTGATAACTACCTTTATTTTTTTACGTTGTACACAACTTATCAACAGGTTATGAACAGGTTATCAACAACTTATCGACAGGTTATCAACAGGTTGTAAACAGAGGTAAAGTTTTGATTGTTTATGGAGATAGCCGGCTTAAGCCGGCTTTTTTTGATTAGAACATTCCTGGAGGTTTACCTTTTGATACTATCAATCTTTCAACCGGCTGACCTTCAATTATGTGTTTTTGTACTATTTCTTCAACATCCGCAGGTGTAACGTTTCCGTACCAAATTGCATCCGGATAAACAACGACGTTAGGACCAAACATACAAGGACCAAGACATCCTGTAGCTGTAACTGCCATTTTGTTAAAAAGCCCCTTCGTCATCAAAGCTTCTTGAAACTTCATAAAAATCTGGTCTGACCCTTTATCACCACAAGAAGGCATTCCTGGTGGTTTTCTTTGCATACACACAAAAACATGTCTAAACTCTGCCATTACAACTCCTCCTAAAAAATAGATTTTAAAATTATTTTAAGGAAAAGACATTTCCTAATAAATGATTTTTATTACAAATGGTATAATCTTTATATGAAGGTAAGTGTTATTATTCCTGTTTACAACGGAGAAAAGTATATAAAAAATGCTGTAAATTCTGTTTTATCTCAGTCCTATGACAATTTTGAGGTTATCATTATCAATGATAATTCAAACGATAGTACGGAAAAAGTTATCTTTGAAAACTTTTCTTCTTTAATTGATTCTCAGAAGATTATTTATTTTAAAAATGACAAAAATATGGAAAGGTCTTACAGTAGGAATAAAGGTTTTCAACTGTCTAAAGGAGATTATATTTTTTATCTGGATTACGATGATGAATGGGATAAAGACTATTTAAAAGAGAATGTTTCATATTTAGAAAATTTTGATATTGTGTACAGTTTTCCAAGAACATTCATAGATTCAGAAGGGAATGTCAAAAGGGTTTCTGTAAAAAAAATTCCTGACGATGTTGGTGAAATCGTTTTTTCTGGAAACATAGGTTATCCATCTGCATCCGGATTTAAAAGAGATTCATTCTTAAAATACGATGAAAGTTTAAATTACAGAGAAGATTGGGAGATTTTTGTAAGAAGCTTTTTATCCGGATTAAAAATAAAAATTTTAGATAACAATAAAGTTAAAATAAGAGAACATTCCGGAAGGACAAGTAGGAAAAACATTCAGATGTTGAAAAATACTTTGCTTATATATGAAAAATATAAAGATAAAGTACCAACCATTTACAGAGAGTATTTATATTTCCATATAGGTGATATGTGTTTGCGATTTGGAGATTTGTACAACGGCTGGAAGTTTGTTTTAAAAAGCTTTAAAAATAAAGAACTGTTAACTTCTAAAAATTTAGTAACTCTCTTAAAAAGAGGTTTTCGGTTGGATAAGTATTTAACTTACTCTTCACTGAAAGAGATTGTTTTGTAAGTAAAAACCTCTAACAGTCCGGTTTTCCAAAAATCTGGAGGTAATCCGGCTTTTAAACACAAATGAGATAGAAAAGCCTCTTTATTGGGAATATCTTCCCAAACATCAGGTAAGAAAGTAGCCGTATGGTTCTTATACTTTATTATGACACCATCTTCAAATGGTTTTAATTTATTAAGTAAGTCTTTCCAATCTGTGTAAAAAAGAGGTTGAGGATAAGTCAAGACAGATACTTTTATTTTTATATTTGGTAATTCTTCCAGTGTTAACGGAGGAAATCTTGGGTCAGAGACGGCAGCTGATACGGCGTTGTTTATTACATCTTCATACAAAGGTCTGTAAGGTATTATAGAGCCGATACATCCTCGTAGTTGTCCCCATTTTGTTTGTAAAGTAACGAAAGATGAACCTTTTTTCTTTAAGTTTTCATAGGGAATATCATTTTCATCTATAGCTAGAATCTTTCTATGTGTTAAATAATACTCTATAGATTTTCTTGCTAACTTTAGTAAAAAAAGGCCTTCTTCTTTACTTATAGAAGATATAACTTGCGTATCCAACGACACTGCTGTAATCTCCTCCTGTATCTCCTGATGTTTTATAATCCAAAACTTTTGACTTTAATCCTTTTTCTTTTGCATACTTTATCATAGCTTCTATACCTATTTTTCCGCATGCTTCACAGTTTTGTAAGTACCTTTCATCTAACTTTTCAACTGCTAGGTGGCAGTAGCTGTCAAGCTGTCTTGCAATTTTATCCGGATAGTAGTGACTTAAATCAGAGCTTATAACAACTATCGTGTTTTCATCTTTAAAATATTCAATTATGTATTTTATAAAATCACTCTCTATATCTCCATAAACGACTGGAATGATATCAAAATTTTTCATTATTACTTGTAAGAAGGGGACTTGAACTTCCAATGAATGCTCCTTTTGGTGTGGAAGGGTGTTTAATGTTAATGGAAAATCCGGATTTAATTTTACAAATCTTTCAATTTTTTCTTTTGCAACTTTTACATTTCCAAGTGGTGTTTGCCAAAAATCGTAATAACCAAAAGAAACTCCTTGAAGATATACATGGTGAGATGGACCTATCAACAAAAATGTGTAGTTTTTATCTAAATCTAAATTTAAAAGCTGTTTGTAAGATACAGCAGCAACTACTCCACTATACATATAACCAGCGTGTGGACTAACTAAACCTTCTGGTTTGTAAGGGTAAAGAGGTGCTTTTAATAAATAATTTTTTATCGTATTTTCTAATCTTTCTTTGTCTGCTGTATAAAATAGGTTTGCAACCGCTGGCCTTCTAACAGATAACATTTTTATTCCTCTTTATTTTTGTTATATATATAAGTTATGCTTTAGTTTTCTTTTTTCCATATAAATTTTAAAATTGTGAAAAAGAAAACTAAAAGTACTGTTAGATAGATTGGTGCAAATAGTATATTTTTTTCAATCAATTTTATAAAAAAGTAGTTTATTAGCATATAAAAGATAGAAACAGATATGGTAAATGTTAACAGTACTTCTTTCGTATGTGATAAGTTCAATCCGGATAAAAACCCAATAAACCCTATAAATAAAAATGGTATAACGAAGAAGAATCTATCTACCAAAACTGCAAAAGCTTTTTCATTATCCGGACCTTTTGATAAAAAAACTTGTGTAAGTTGAGATGTTTTGTAGTCTTCTAATGGAATATCTTTTATGTATGAAGTATCTAAATTAAAGCTGTATTTTTCATACTTTAAAACGTTGAAAGATTTTTCAGAAGGAATGTGAATGTATCCATTACTGAGGACTATTTTATCTTGGTAAAAGATTCCTTCTTTTGCTGTAACTAAATATCTATTTGATTTATTGTAAATAATAACATTTTTTAGTGTATTTTCTTTTTTATCTTCAACATAGACAGATATATTTTCGTTTATTTTTGTAAAGTTTTTAGGTTGAACACTTTCTAATATGTAATTTTTTACTTTAACCGTTAAAAACTTTGCTCTTTCTCTGTTTGCGTAAGGAACTAAAAAGGTTGATATAACCAATGCTACCGTTGAAAATAAAGCTGTAGTTATAAAAACAGATTTTAGTATCCGTTTTTGTGATACTCCTAACGAGTATATAGCGTATACTTCATTACTTTCTCTTATGTGTATACCAACTAAAAGCCAACTAATAAAAAATCCAAATAAAAGTTGATATTTAAGAAAAGAAACATCTATCAGTAGGAGTAAGTTGAGAAAATCTATAAAGTTCATACCGTAGGCAAAACTTGGAAGGTGTAATAACTGAGATGATGTTATAACTATAGAGAATATTCCAATTAGAATAAGAAATTTTTTTGTAAAGTTTTTTATAAGATACTTATCTAATATCTTCATCTACAGACTAAACCATCCTTCCGGAGGAGTTATTGTTATCTTTTTCTTTTCTGTATCAACATCTTTAACAAACTGTTTTATAAATGGTAGATATCTTATTTTATCGTCTGAACATTTTATTATTAGGTATACTTGTGGAAGTCTGTCATCTACTTTTTCTACTTTTCCTATGTATTTTTCGTTGAAGTAAACTTCACAGCCTTCAAGTTCAAAAACATAAAACTCATCTTTATTTAATTTTGGTAAAAGGTTTTCGTCTATGTAGATGAGTTTTTGAGATAGTTCTTTTGCTTTTTCTGGTGTGTCGTATCCTTTGAATTTTATAAGATTCTTCTTCCTGTCTATAAACTCTATATCCACAGGTTTTAGTTTTCCTGTTTCTTCATCTTCTATGTATATAACTTCTGGAAGTTTTATTTTTTCATGGTAAAGTTCTAGTTTTAAGTTTCCTTTTACTCCGTGTGTTGAATGTATCTTTCCTGCAACCACTTTATCTTTTTTTTCCATTTTTTCTACCTCACACATTTAGGTAGATTTTTTAATAGTTGTTGAGCATTTTTCTTTATTTCTTCATTGTTATAATTTATTAATGGAGTGATAAGACAAGAGGCTTCTTTTCTTTTTTCTGCTTTTATTAATATATTTGCTGCTTTTAGTCTAGCAAGGGCTGTTGTATCGTTTATCTGTGGGTTTGTGTAGATAGCGTTTAGGTAAGCGTTTAAAGCTTTATTTAAATCGTTTTTGTTAGAGTATATCTCTCCTAAAAGGTAATAACTTTCCGATGCAAGTTGGTAGTTTTGTGATTTAGTTGCAGCTTCTAAATAAGGTATTGCTTCTTCTAAAAGATTTTGTTTGTATTTTATCTTTCCTATGTAAAATGATATATCTGATGCTTTATCGGAGTATTTATCTAAAAGTTCTTTTAGATAAGATAATGCTTCATCGTAATTTTGATTTTCTATCAACAGATTTGAAAGTTTAAATTTTACATCATCATTATAATCTATATTCTTATAAGTGGTTATAGCTTTTTCTATGTTGCCCTCTTTTTCATAAATTTGGGCAAGTAACATATTACTCTTGAATTTTATATCTTCATCAGGAATGCTTATAAGTTTTGTTAAAATTTCCTTTGCTTTTTCGTTTTGATTTGATTTAAAGTAGTTTTCTGCAAGTTTATATTTAGCTAAGTTTCCTTCTGGAGTGTTTTTTATGGATAGTTCATTATAGATTTTAACAGCTTTTTCTATTTCACCTTTTTCTTCGTATATAGATGCAAGTTGAAGTTTTAAAGTATCAATCATAGGATAATCAGGATATTTGGATATAAAATCTTCTATAACTTTATCTTTTTCATTGTTTTCTCCCTTCGTTTCTAATAGTACCAAACTGTAAGCTGCATCTACAGCTTCCTTTTTACCTTTGTACTTCTCTATAAATTCTTTATACATGTTTCTAGCTAAATCTTGTTCTCCAAGATTGTAGTAGCTGTCAGCAATTCTTAAGTAAGCTTTTTGGTTGTATATATCATCTTCTTTAAATTTCTTTCTAAAATTATTAAACTCTTCTATAGCTTTTTGAAAGTTTCCTTCTGAGAAGTAAAGGTACGCATACAGATAGCTTGCTTTCTTGCTAAGTTCATCAGTTGATAAGTCAGCTATCTTTTTAAGTTTCAATCTGGCAGATTCTAAATTATTTTCTTTTATGTCAATGTAAGCAGATAAAAATAAAAATTTTCTATCGGTTTTATCTTTTATTAAATCTTTTGCTTTTTGTATATCTCCTGCATTGAAGGCTGAAACAGCTTTCATATAAGGGTCTTTAAATGCTTTATATGCATTTTGATAGTCCTTATTTTTAAAAAAGTACCAGCCAAGGTAATCGTAAGCAAGATTCTCGTCTAAATCTTTTAAGGTAGATACGACATTTATATAATTTTCATCGTCATGTAAAATGTAGTAAATTTCTGCTAAGTATATCAAAGATGTTTTTTTGATTTGGTAATCTTGACTTTCTGTTAGTTTAGAAAAACATTCTTCTGCTTTTTTATAAAGTTTTTGAGCGTAAGCAGAAAATCCACAGTAAAGATATGATTTTTCATCATTTTTCTCTTTTGCTAAATCTTGGAATATATTTAAAGCATATTCATAGTTTTTTAAATTGTATAGAGAAACTGCCAAGTCAAATCTTAGATTTTCTTTGTTTTTATCTGTCAGATTCAACACTTTTTGTATATATACAAATGTATCAAGCCATTTTCCTTGTGATGCGTAGTTGTTTATAACGTTTAAATACAAGTAATAACTTAGATAGCTGTCTCTTGATTCTAAAATTTCTGCATAATCTTTCGTTTTATCTTTAGCTGTTAGTCCAAGTCCTAAATATGCCACATTAGTCAAATTATCGTTTGATAAATAATTTTTTACAAAACTTTCAAATAAGGATTTTGCCTTTTCATAATCTTTTAAATAGTAATAGTTAAATCCATCTATCAGCAAACTTACTTTTTTCAATGTTTTATTTTCTCCTGAGTATTTATAATTTAAGGATTCTTTGTATTTACCGATTAAAAATAGAGAATGTTTTAAAAAGTATTTACAGTAATCTGACGAGCCTGTATCTAAGTTATCACAGTTTATATTTGTAATTTTTTCATTTGACTTTAAAGATTTGACAACAAATTGGTAGAATTTTACATCATCATCTTGTGTAATGTTTTGTAAAACTTCAGATGCTTTATCTAAATTATCATTAATTATCAATGTGATGGCGTAGGATAGACAACTTTCTTTTAATGGGTTCAAGTTGCAACTTTTTTCTAAGTAATTTTGAGCTTCGTTGTACTTTTGAAATTCAAAGTTTATATAACCTAAAAGGTAGTAAGCGTAAAATAGGTTTTGGTTGTCTTTGTATTTTTCTACGAATTTATTTAAGTTTTCTTGAGCAAATATAAAGTCTCCTTTTTCAAAGTAATCTATCGCATCTGAAAGTAAAGCGTTAGATGGTGGTATACCTAAGTATGCTGTTGGTTTTTTAATTTTAAGAAAAGGAAGTTTTACGTTGTAAGGTTTTTGTAATGGAATGTACTCTTTTATGTTTAAGTTGTCATTTAAAGGTTGAAAATCTAATTTTTTTGGAGGGTTCATTAAGGGTTTTTCTTCTAAAATCTGAGATACTATCTCTATAGGAAAAACAACTTCCGGAAGTTTTATGGTGTTTGCTTTTACTGTGATTGAGTAAAGTATTAGTATTAAACTAAAGGTTAATTTTTTCACTTTCTAAAACCTCTAAAGCTTTTTGTATATCTAATTTTATCTGATTTTGAAGATTTTCTATAGAGTCAAATTTTTTTTCTTCTCTTAGATATTTTATGAAATATATTTTTACAGTATCGTTTTCTTTTGGTAGATTTTCTGGAGTTTCTAACAGGTGCACTTCTATAAATGTTTTTGTTCCGTCTATTGTTGGTCTGTTTCCAAAGTTTATAACAGCTTTGTATAAATTTTCATTTTTTTCTAAAAATCCGGCATAAACACCTCTTTTTAGGCATAAGTCTTCATCTGGTTTTACGTTTATGGTAGGAAATCCTATCTCTTTTCCTTTCCCGTCTCCTTTTACTACCTTTTCTATCAAAAAGTACTTTCTTCCAAGTAGTTTACATGCTTTTTCCAACTGTGCATTTTTCAATAACTCTCTTATAAGGCTGCTGCTTATTCTATGATTGTTTATTGTAATATCTTCAACGGTGATAACTTTCATACCTATGGTTTTTCCTACTTCTTTTGCATAATCTATGTTTCCTTCTCTTCTGTATCCAAACTTCCAATCTTTTCCTACTATAAGGACTTTACAGTGAAGACTTTCCTTTAAAAATTTTAAAAACTCAATGGCTGTTTTATGGTAAAAGTTTTTATTAAATTCCACTATTACAACGTAATCTAATTTTTCTTTTTTAAGAAGGTAAGTTTTCGTTTCTAAATTGACTATACTACATTTGAAACTATCCGGATTTAAGACTTTTCTTGGATGAGGGTAAAATGTTAAAACTAAAGATTTAAGGTTTTCTTTTTTTCCAAATTCTTTTATTTTTTTTATAATCTCTTTATGTCCTAAGTGTAAACCATCAAAATTCCCAACGGTACAAACAGTTGCTTCTTTTATCGGAAGGTCTTTTAATGTTAAAATCTTTGTCATTCTTCCTCTTTTAGTATTATTTCTGTAGCTTTTTTGATTACACTGTACCTAAATCCACGATTTTTTAGAAATTTTACCACATTTTCGTAGGTTTTTTCTTTTTTAAAGGACCTTTTTAATAAGTTTAGTGCTGCTTGAAGTTCTTCCTCTTCTGAAATATCTATATCTGTGATGCCTTTTTGATAGAGCTTGTTTTTTAATTTTGCAAAACTTTTACCTTTATTTATAGATAGTTCTTTGTATCTTTCTTTTAATTTTTCGTCATTTATTAAGCCTTGTTTTTTTAAATCATCAATAATTTTTACTATTTCTTCTTCTTTAAATCCTTTTCTCTTTAGTTTTTCTATGAGTTCTTCTTCAAAGTAATCTTTTTTTGATAAAAGTTTGTAAACGTAACTTTTTATTTTAGAATCCATATGATGAGAATTCTGTTTCATCTTCTCCGGATGTGATTCCTTTTATTTTCAACTCTACATCAGCTGGGTTTGTAGCGTAAAGTAAAGCGTCTTCGTAAGTTATTAAACCTTTTTCGTAAAGTTCTACAACCGCTTGGTCAAAGGTTTGCATTCCATACTGTTTCTTTCCTTTTTCCATTAAGTCTTGAATCATAAAAAGTTTATCCGGATTTTGTATAGCTTCTGTTATAGCCCCTGTGTTTATTAAAATTTCAACTGCTGGGACAACACCATTTCCATCTTTTCTTGGTATAAGTCTTTGAGAAATAATTGCCTTTAAAACCGCCGCTAAAAGTATTCTAAGATGGTTTTGTTCTTCTACTGGGAACATGTTTATTATTCTACTTATAGTATCCTTTGCGTCTTGTGTGTGGAGGGTTGATAAAACAAAATGTCCTGTTTCAGCAGCCCTTAGTGCAGTTTGAATAGTTTCTAAGTCTCTCATTTCTCCTACCATTATTACGTCAGGGTCTTCACGGAGAGCAGCTCTGAGTCCGGTATAAAAATCTCTGGTATCTAAGTCGACTTCTCTTTGAACTATGTATGCTTTTTTATCTTTAAATACATACTCTATTGGGTCTTCTATTGTTATTATTGTTTCTTCAAAAATACTGTTTCTATAATCTAGCATTGATGCTAGAGTGGTTGATTTTCCGGAACCTGTAGGACCTGTAACAAGAACAAGACCTCTTGGTTCTTCTGCTATTTTTTTAATAACTTCTGGAAGCATTAATGAATTTAAATCCGGTATAGATGTTTTAAGAACTCTTAAAGCAATAGCATATGTTCCTCGTTGTTTATATATATTTACCCTAAATCTACTTACTCCTGTTAGTGAGTAAGATATATCTACTTCACCATTTTTTAAAAGCTCTGATTTTTTATTTTCAGATTTTTCTAAAATTTTATGGATAAAATTAAGCATATTTTCAGGTTTTATTACTTCGAATCCCGGAATATCCATTAATATTGTATTTACCCTCATTTTAGGTTTTGAACCAACTTTTAGGTGTATATCAGAGGCTTTTGCTTTTACTGCTTCTGCTAAAACAGAGTCAAGCTCCATTTAACATCCTCTCTTTTATTGTTTTTTCTATTTTTTCGGTAATTTGAGGATTTTGTTTTAGAAACTCTCTTGCTTTTTCTCTTCCTTGTCCGAGTTTTATCTCTTCTCCTGTTTCTTCATCTTTGTAAGAGTACCATGCTCCACCTTTTAAAGAAGCAGAATTTGATGTAATCTACGGAGAAGGAATATCAAAAGAAGGAGAAATATTAGATTTAGGAGAGGAAATAGGTTTGATAAAGAAAAGCGGAGCATGGTACTCTTACAAAGATGAAGAA
>NZ_DAIDMN010000023.1 GCF_027448985.1 Sulfurihydrogenibium sp. | reverse complement strand
GGTAGTTTTACTTTATGATACCACTGGAGGTTTTTTATTTCATCTTTTTTTCGAATTGGAAATTAGGGTTATGATATTAATTATGGATTATGAGAAAATATATGGTTTTTTCATAAATGTGTGTTATTATTAATAACAATTACTATTTAGGAGGAGTAAAATGTTAAAGAGATTAATCTTAACTGTTGTGCTGATTTTTGGAGTTAGTTTTGCTTCACCGACTGAATTAATAGGTAAAAATTTTATTGATTTTTATGGGAAAGATGAAAGTGGAAAGGTGGTCAAAGCTTCTCAGTACCTTGGTAAAGGTAAACCGGCTGTTATCGTTTACTGGGCTATTGGTGATGTTGATACTTATAAAGTACTTCCGCAGATAAACAAACTTTACAAAAAGTATAAAGATAAAGTTATATTTATAGCTCCTTTACTAAGTGTTTCTGATGAAAAAGAAGTTAAAGAGGCTAAAAAAATGATACCTTTGGATATTCCTGTGTGGCTTGCCGGAAGTGATTCAATAAAGGCTTACTCTATAGAAAAGGTTGACGTTCCTTATCTTGTGTTTGTAGATAAAAATGGAAAGATAGTTGAAATTATGACAACCGCAAGAGATATAAAAAAAATTGAGGAAAATATTAAAAAACTGCTATGATTGATATTAAACTGATAGCTGTTTTAGGAAGTTTTTTAGCCGGATTGGCGACTATTGTAGGAGTTATTCCTATTCTTTTTGGAAAGAGGATTTCTTCAAAAATGCAGGATATTCTTTTAGGTTTCAGTGCGGGGATTATGTTATCTGCTTCTTTCTTTTCTCTTTTGAATCCGGCTATAGATTTGGCAAACGGCATTTTTGAAAAATTTATGGCTATAACTGTTGTGACTTTTGGAATGACTTTGGGGACAATGATTTTTTTGTTAGTGGATAGGTTTATTCCTGATGATTACTTTATAAAAGTGTACGATAATTCAGATGGAAAAGTCCTTAAAAAAATGTGGCTTTTTATAATTGCTATTACTGTTCATAACTTTCCGGAAGGTATGTCTTCATCGTTGGGATTTTTGACAGGGGATGTAGGAAAAGGAATTTCCCTTGCTTCTGGTATTGGTATCCAAAATATACCGGAAGGTTTGGCTGTTGCATTGGCTCTTTTTGTGAACAATTTTCAAAAAAAGGATGTATTTTTAATTACACTGTTGACAGGTATTGTTGAACCAGTTGGTGGTGTATTGGCGGTAATTTTATTTTCCATTTCTCACTATATCTTACCTTTTGGGCTTTCGTTTGCGGCTGGAGCTATGTTGTTTGTAGTAAGTAAAGAGATGATACCACAAACTCACAAAAAGGGATATGAAACGCAGGCTACAATTGGACTTATGATAGGTTTTATTTTAATGATGATTTTAGATAACCTTTTTGCATAGGAGAATAGCTATGGAAACTTTAACATATGTTTTTCTTGGATTGTTAGGTTTATGGTCAGTCTACTATATAACCAAGAGAATTAAAAACGAAACAAAAAAAGGGAAATGTGCTGCATGTAGTTTAAGCGATGCCTGTGATAAGAAAAAATGAGAAAATTTTCTATACTTTTAGCTTTATTTTTGTATATTATCTTTATAGTTGAGGCTGTTACCGGATATTGGGTTCAAAAGCCAAGAGAGATAGGAGCTCTGTTTTTCAACATCATTGATAGAAGAGATGCATATATTATTCATGGATACATACTGCCGGTTTTACTCTACGCTTTGATTGTATTTCATACAACATTAACCTTAAAAAGATTTTTTAATTTTTATATCGTCGTTGGATTAAATATTTTAATTTTTTTGTTATTAATGATTTTACATTTTATTTGAGAGGTTTCCAATGAAACGGAGAGAGTTTATAAAGATTCTTGGATTAACTTTTTCCCTTTCACATTTATCGTTGGCTGGTGTTTTGGAGTATTTTAAGAAATCAAAAAATGAGCTTCCTCCTCAAGGAAAGTACACACCTATGGAAAAGCTTTTTATAGTTGATATTAAAGGTGTACCTTCCGATGTAAAAACTTTAAATATAAAGGATTATAGACTAAGAATTTTTGGAGATGTTAGTAAACCTTTATCCTTAAGTATAGATGAAATAAAATCTTTAAAATCTGTTGAAAGAGAGATTATTCTAGAATGTGTTTCTAACGTAAGGGGAGATAAGATAGGTAGGATAAAAGTAAAAGGTGTTCTTTTAGAAGATTTGCTATCTAAAGCAAATCCAGATAAAAATGCAAAAGAGGTTGTTTTTAGATCTTTTGATGGATACCACACCAGTGTAGAAATTGAATATGTGAAAGCTTATCAACCTATCCTTGTATACGCAATTAACCAAGACGAGGATGGAAAAATAATGAAAGAGCTTTCATTGGACCATGGGTATCCTTTAAGGGTGGTATGTCCAGAGAAGTGGGGATACAAATCGGCAAAGTGGATAAAGGAGATAGAAGTTGTTAGTTATGATTATAA
The DNA here is from genome assembly GCF_027448985.1 of Sulfurihydrogenibium sp. GTDB lineage: Bacteria > Aquificota > Aquificia > Aquificales > Hydrogenothermaceae > Sulfurihydrogenibium. The sequence goes on along the minus strand of NZ_DAIDMN010000023.1, from coordinate 13,134 downwards.
AGGATACTGGGAAAAATCCGGATGGAGTGATAGAGCTCTGAGAAGAGTTGATTATTTCGATGTTAAATAAAAGGGGCTGTTTAAAGCCCCTTCTTTAAGTTTATAGTTGAGGTTTTGGTGTTTTTGGTGTTGAAGGTGGTAATACAGGTACTTTCAATGCATCTTCCGGTATCTTTCCTGTTGTAGAGTCTAAGAATGCTACAATTTTATCTATCTCTTCGTCAGTTAATGTGATTCCAAGCTGAGTTTCTCCCATTATTTTTACAGCTTCCCTTATGTCCCAAACTTTTCCATCGTGGAAGTAAGGGTAAGTTCTTGTTACGTTTCTTAACGATGGGACTTTGTACACGTATTTATCTTCCTCGTTTTTGGTTACGTTGTACCTTCCAAGGTCGTTAGGGTCTTGATATGGATATGGTTTTACAACTCCAAATTTTTGGAACATCGTTCCACCTATTGCTACACCGTTGTGGCAAGAAGCACAACCTTTCTCCATAAACAGTTTTAATCCTTCTTTCTCTTTTTGCGTTAAGGCTTTTGTGTTTCCTTTTAAAAATTCATCGAATCTTGAAGGTGTTACAAGGGTTCTTTCAAATGCTGCAATCGCTTTTGCTACGTTATCGTAGTTAACAGGGTCTTTGTCGTTAGGAAATGCTTTTTTAAACTCTGCAACATAGCCTTCTATGGTTTTAAGTCTTTCTATTACAAGATTTGGGTCAGGCATTGACATTTCAAGTGGGTTGAGTATTGGACCTTTTGCTTGTTCTTCTAAGTCTTTAGCTCTTCCGTCCCAGAATTGAGCAATGTGGAATCCGGCATTTAATACTGTTGGAGCGTTTTTTCCACCTGTTTGGAATTTGTGTCCTAAGGATGTTTCCACTCCGTCAACTCCATAAGTTGCAAGGTTGTGGCAAGTATTACAGCTGATTACTCCACTTAAAGAGAGTCTTGGGTCGTAGTAGAGCATTTTCCCAAGTTGGACTTTTTCTTTTGTTGTTGGATTGTTTGATGGAGCCGGAATCTCTTTTGGTAATGGCTGGAAGTAATTTTTAGCTTGATTTAAAAGGTCTTTATCGTTGATTTTTTGTTGTGCAACGGTGTATCCGGCTATTGAACCAACAGCTACTAATGCAGATAAAGCCATAACCGACAACTTCTTCATGAAAAACCTCCTTAATAGTAATTATTATTAATAAATATAACAGATAAAACTAAACATGTCAAGATATTAAGGATAAGGTTATGTTTGACTGATTTTCTTTAATTGTTTTTATTTATTCAATCTATAGTTTCTTCTTCATCTTGGTCAAACTCAAACTCTATCTCTTTTTTGGGTGCAACTGTTGTTATTGCATGTTTGTATACCAAGACCTGTCTTGGTCCTTCTTTTAGAAGTATTGTGAAGTTGTCAAAGTATTTTATTTTTCCTTCTAGTTTTACACCATTGACAAGGTAAACATCGCATCTAACCTTTTCTTTTCTTATAGTGTTTAAGAACTTTTCTTGTAATCTGTTTTTTGCTTCTTTTGCCATTTTTTCCTCCTTTTTAGTGTAGTGCAACTTCAAAAAGTTTTTTAGCTGTATCTACAATGTAATCTTTTTTTAGTAATCCTTCTTTCCATCTGTCTGGAATAGACTCTTCTGAATTGTAGCATCCGGCAAATGCTCCGGCTATCAATCCAATGCTGTCCGTATCACCACCGTAGTATCCGTAAGAGTTTGCTGCTTTTATTATAATATTTTCTGTATCGTGAGGTGTCTTTAAGAATATAAACAATGCCTGCGAAAAGGCTTCTAAAACATAGCTACCGTTTCCAAGCTCGTTGATAGCTTTTTCATAATCCGCATCTTCTTTTAGAAGATTCATAACTTTATTTAAGTAATGTTTTGTCTCATTTTTGAAAGTGAAGTTTTTTAAATGTTTTATGAAATACTCATTTTCATCAGGAAGGTAGAATTTTTCCTGAGATAACTCTGACAAGGCAACACATATTACGGATGCCACGTCTAAGACATACTCATTTCTTGTGGTTAACATACAAACCGCTTTTGCTGCTTCTACTGCTAAGTATGGATTTTTGTAGTGGTAAAGTCCTATTGGAATAGCTGGAAGAGCATGGTCTATTGTAGAACCACCTTTATCTATATCTTGACCTTCTAAAATTGAGTGTATCGCAAGTAAAAAGTGAGGATCTACATAGGTGTGGATTTGTGAACTTTCATACCATTGAATGTATTTTTCTATTATGTCTTTAATATCAATCATCTTTCTATCCACTATCGATTTTGCAACTAATAAAACTATTTCAAACTCACTTGTGTTTTCTCCTGGTCTTAAAAAGTAAGATGGTGAAGATGGATGAGGTATCATCAAATCTTTTACAGGTTCGCCATAAAACTCTATAACTTCATCTATTGGCAGTTCTTCTACCATCATACCAAGGCTATCACCTATGGCAGCACCAAGGAATGTTCCTACGAATTTATTTTCCATTACTCTTTTCCTTCTGGTCTTAGAGTAGGGAATAAAATAACCTCTCTTATAGAAATACTGTCTGTAAGCATCATCACAAGTCTATCTATTCCTATTCCTTCTCCAGCTGTTGGTGGAAGTCCGTATTCAAGGGCTGTTAGAAATGTCTCGTCAACATCCATAGCTTCTTCATCTCCCATCTCTTTTTCTCTTATCTGTTGTATGAATCTTTCTCGTTGGTCAAATGGGTCATTAAGCTCCGTATATGCATTGGCAAGTTCTTGTTTGTTGATTATAAGTTCAAACCTTTCCACCAGGTCAGGGTCGTTTCTATGGGTTTTTGCAAGAGGAGAGAGTATTTTAGGAAAATCTATTACGAATGTAGGTTGAACTAAATCTTCTTCAACAAAATGTTCAAATAGTTTGTCTAATATTTTTAGGTGAGTTAAGGTTTCTGCTTTTGGTATTCCAACTTCTTTTGCAAAGTTTTTTGCTTTTTCAAAATCTAAGAAAAACTCTTTATCTTTACCTGTTTTTTGTTTTAACGCTTCAAAGAAAGGAAGTCTTCTAAATGGCTTTTCAAAATCAAGTTCTACTCCTTCCCATTTTATTTTTAAGGTTCCAACAGTGTCTAATAGAATTTTTCTAAAAAGTTCTTCCGTTAGGTCCATAAGGTCGTTGTAATCAAGGTACGCTGCGTAAAATTCAACCATAGTAAATTCCGGATTGTGGGTTGTATCTATTCCTTCGTTTCTAAAGTTTCTTCCTATCTCAAAAACTCTGTTGAAACCACCAACCACAAGCATCTTAAGGTACAGCTCAGGAGCTATCCTTAAATAAAGGTTCATGTCAAGGGCGTTGTGGTAAGTTATAAAAGGTTTTGCTAACGCTCCGGATGCTACCGGTTGTAGTATAGGAGTTTCAACCTCTATAAAACCTTTACTTTCTAAAAATTCTCTTAGACTTTTTATAGCTTTTGACCTTATTTTAAAAATATCTCTTGATTTTTGGTTTGCTATAAGGTCTAAAAATCTGTATCTGTACCTTTCTTCCACATCTTTAAGTCCATGCCATTTTTCAGGAAGAGGTCTTAGAGATTTTGATAGAATTTGCCACTGATGGACTTGGACTGTAAGCTCTCCTGTCATAGTCCTAAAAAGTTTACCTTTAACACCTATTATATCTCCTATATCTATTAAATCCATCGCTTTTTGGTAATTTTCCTGACCTAATACATCTGCGTTGAAATATACCTGTAATTTACCATCTGCATCTTGAATATGTCCAAAAGCTGCTTTACCTTGGTCTCTTAGGGCTATTAACCTTCCTGCTACAGATACTTCTTTTTCTTGAGGGTCTTTGTCGTACTTTTGTTTTATGGTAGATACATCCTCTCCTTTTTCTTCAAAGTACACTTCATCTGCTAATAAAGTTAACTTTCCATCTAACCTTTTTAACTTTCCTTTGAAAGATGCTGTTGTGTTTGGTGAAAGCTTTTCTTTTTGAGGAAACACTACCTGAATTTCAAAATGTCCGTTTAAATCTTCAAACCTTATCACATAATCGTTTTCTTTTTTTGATACTCTTTTTATCTTACCTTTTATTATTATATCTGTGTCTTCCGGCTCAAACTCTAAGCCTTCTCTTACGGATTTTAAGTCCGTTGTTATCTGAAATTTATGAGGGTATGGATTTATACCTTCTTCTTGCATCTTTTTCAATCTTTGTAATCTACTTTCCAAAATCTCTTCGGACATAAAAACCTCCGGAAATATTATTTAAATATAAATTTTATCACGATTTAAAGGTTGACTTTTTAAATTTTTTTCTTCATATTTATAATCAAAAAATTTGGTGGTGGATTATGATGAAGGATTTAGAGAGAGAAAAGATTATTCAGTATTTCAACTATAACATATCGTTGGAACACTCTGCAATTATACAGTACCTTTTCCACGCTTACACAGTAGGAGAAGCGGAAACAGAAAATGAGCTTGAAGAGATAGCCAGAGAAGAGATGAGACATCTTAGAATGTTTGCCCATAAGGTGGTGGAGCTTGGAGGAGACCCTGCCATTTCCGAGAGAGCTGCTGTTTTTCTTCACGCTCCAACCTTGGAAGATTTGATGCAACTTAACATTGATGCGGAGATTATGGCTATAAATGAGTACTCAAATCAACTGAAAGACATATCCGATGAATCCGCAAAGAGGATTTTAAACAGGGTGATAAACGATGAAACAGCCCACAGTAAAATATTTCAAAAGATGAAAGAAAACCTCAGAAGTATGATAAAAGATAGTAGTTCACAAAAAGAGCAAGAGAGAATACAAATAGCCCAACTTTTAAATGAGATTCTCCAAAGGCAGTATAAAAAGATTTTAGAGGAACTCTATCAATCTTTTATAACAAGGTTTAAAAATCCTCATCTAAGTGATGAGTTAGAACAAAAAGCCATTGATAAAATGAAACACTTTGGATGGATAGCTGAGGAGTTATCTGAAAAAGGTTATGAAATAGATGTATCTCTTCCATCGGTAGAAAAAGTAAAAGAAGAAAAAAGTATTATTAACTATAATCAAAGTGAAGAACAAAAAAGTCAAGAAGAGTTTTTGTCTTTATCTCAAAAAGCTGAAAATCCAGATTTAAGATGGATTTTAGAGAGAATTGCAAAAAGAGAAATACATTACACAGATTTGAAAAAGTTTTTAGATAACAATAATTTATCGGAAAAAGACTACAGTAAAATTATATCTGCTTTTACAGTAGGGAGCTTGTTTAAAAGAGGCAGCTAAATGGCTGCTCCCTTTAAAACCTCTTCACAAGAACAATCAAGCTTATCCGGAAGTCTTTCTATAAAATCAAGGATAATTTTTTTGATATCTTCTGTTTTTTCTTTCATCGTTTGGATAACTTCATCAGATGTTAACCTTTCTTCTGATATTCCAGCTGCAAGGTTTGTAACTATATTGATGGATGCAAAATGAATGTTTAACTCTCTGGCAAGGACTATTTCCGGAATTAAAGTCATACCGACAACATCTCCACCTAATAAAGACAACATCTTTATTTCAGCGGAAGTTTCTAATCTTGGTCCTTCTGTTGCCACATAACAACCCTTAAAATGATGTCTGTATCCTTTTTCTGTACATATGTTTTTTAAAAGTTGTCTCATAGATGAGCAAAAAGGATTTGTAACATCTATATGAACTACTTTTTTATTTGTTAAATATTTCTTAACATCATCATCGAAGGAAGTATCGTCTTCTTTTGATAAAACTCCTTCATAGAAGGTAGATAGTCTTGTTTTAGTAAAATCAATAAATTGGTCTGATATTACAAAATCTCCGGGTTTTAACAGAGGATTTATACCTCCAACAGCAGATATCGACAGTATTTTATTTACTCCAAGTTTTCTAAAACCCCATATATTTGCCCTGTAATTTATCAAATGAGGAGGATATTTATGACCTCTTCCATGTCTTGGAAGAAAAATTGCTTCTCTTCCTTTATACTCTGCAACTATATATTTGTCTGAAGGCTCTCCAAAGGGAGTTGATACTGAAACTTCTTTTAAAATTTTCAAACCATCTATATCGTATAGACCACTTCCACCTATTATTCCGAGCATCAAAAAATCTCCTTATTTTGATTCATAGAAAAGGTATCTACCACAGTTGGGGCATCTTAAAAGGTTTTCTGTTTTCAGCAGTTCTGTGAAAACTTTTGGAGGGATAACCATATAACATCCGGTACAAACCTGGTCATCAACTACAGCTATTACCTTTGTTTTAACTTTTTTCTTGATGTTTTCATACTGAGCAATATCCTGAGGTTTTAAATGTTTTATTAACTCTTCTCTTTCTTTAGTAAGGTTTTGAATCTGATTATTTAGTTCTTCTATCTCTTTTTGTTTTGATTCTATCTGATTTTCTATTTCTTGAATTTTTTTATCTCTTTCTTTTTCAAACTCTTTTATTTTCTTACTAATGTTTTCTATCTCTTCCATAATGTTTATAATTTCGTCTTCTAAATGAATAATTGATTCTTCAGCTTGAGCTTTTTCTCTCAAAAGAGCTTTGTACTCATCGTTACTTTTCACTGTGTTGAGTCTATCTTCTATTTTCTTTATTCTCTGTTGAAGGTCTTGAATGTCAAGCTCTTTTTCTTTTTTAGTAAGTTCAAGTTGTTTTTTTTGGATTAATATTTTTTCATATTCATCTATAACTTTTTGTTTTTCTTCCTGAAGATGTTTTATTTCAGTAGGGATTTTCTCTAATCTTGATTTAACCTCTTCTATTTTTTCATCTATTTCCTGTAGTTTTAATAGATTTCGTGCTGTGATACTATCCATAGATACCCCGTTTAAGATTAATAATGGGCCCGGAGGGACTCGAACCCCCGGCCGGACGGTTATGAGCCGTCTGCTCTAACCAACTGAGCTACGGGCCCTTCTTTTTGAGAGTAATAATATATAACATTTTTTAAGGGTTGTCAATCTAAAAAAATTATATTATAATAACTTTTACTTAAGGAGGTGTTGATATGAGTAAGTTATTGAAATTAGTTATTTTTTTGGTAACAACTTTAATTTATAACTCAAACGCAGAGTTTTTAAATCAGGGCGAAGTTTCTGAAAATGTGGAAGTAGTTGTAAAGAATAACAAATCGTTGAAGGATTTGGAAAATTTTCTATCTAAAACCGACGAGGTAACGTTGGAAGTAAAGCTGAAAGAAGAAAAAGAGATTATTTTAAAATCCAAAAAGAGAGAGATTGAAAAATACCTTGAAAACGGGAAAAACATTTTACCTTTCGTTGTAAAAATTTTGATTGAACATAATCTTCCAAAGGAACTTGCCTTTATTCCTGTTATTGAAAGTCATTATATAAACGGTTTAAAATCACCAAAAGGAGCAGCCGGAATATGGCAGCTTATGCCTACAACTGCAAGGAATCTTGGGCTTGTTGTGAACAACAAAGTGGACGAAAGGTTAGACCCAGTTAAATCTACATTAGCAGCTGTAAAGTACTTAAAAAACTTATACAACACGTTTGGAGATTGGAAATTAGTTTTGGCAAGCTACAATGCTGGACACAATAAAGTTGTAGTGAAGACCAGTTATCATGGAAACTCTTTTGCAAGTATAAGAAAATATTTACCAAAACAAACTCAAGATTATGTGATTAAATTTTTGGCGATTGTTGAAGTTGCAAAGTCAATAATGGAAGAGAAAAAATTGCATAAAACGGAGCCTTCATACGAAATAGTTAAGGTTAAAGGTGGTTATAAGTTGGATAAAATCGCTTTATCTCTATATTTACCAAAAGAAAAATTAATATCTCTCAATCCACACTTTTTGAAAAAAGAAATTCCGGATGATGGTAAAGAGTATAACCTTTATGTACCACAAGGTTATGGTAGATTAGCTGATGCAATATTAAACAACGAGTCGTGAAAATTTACGTAGGTAATAGCTCTTATCCGGAATACTTTGTTTTAAAAAATTCTTTAGATAATGCAGTATTTATAACCGACAATGAAAAAAAGGCAAAAGAGTGTTTTCTGAATTTTTTAGCTTACAAAGAGTTTTTTAGTGTTGATAAGGAAATTTTATTTATTCCTTCTTCTAAAGATGTTCTTGATTTAGAAAGTCAAATAGAGAGAAATTATGCTTTAACAAGATGGATAAAGGGTGAAGTTTCCATAATCGTTTTTTCAATAGAAGCATTGGACATTAAGTTAAGAACTTTTGATGAATTTTGTAAATCTTTAATAAAGATAGAAAAAGGTAAAGAGATAAACAGAGAGGAATTTGTAGAAAACCTGTTAAAATCCGGATACATAAAAGAGGATTATCCGGAAAACGAAGGAGAGTTTAGTGTAAAAGGAGGGTATATATCTATAAATATTCCAAAGATTGGAATTGTAGATGTAGATTTTTTTGGAGATGAGATTGAAGGTCTGTATTTAAAATCTAAACTTTTTACAAGAAAAGAAATAAACAACATAACAATCTATCCACTTTACGATTTTGAAGTAGCATCCCAAAATCCATTAAAGTTAAAGGACGAACCGTACGCTTATCTAAAAGATTATTTATCGGGAGAGATTTACACTGTAGATGTTTTTGAAGATTTAAATCAAAAATCATCTTTTTTTAGTAATTTGGTGAGTAAAAGTATCGGAACAACAAAAGACGTTGATGAATCTTACACAGTTTACAAAATACCATTAAAGAATGAGCTTGTTTTAAAAGAAGAAAAATTAGCATTTTTGCCAGAAGTAGAAAATAAAAACTTACAACTTGATGTAGAACCCATAAAAGAAGGTGATTACATAATCCATGAAGAGTACGGTATTGGAATTTTTAGAGGAATAGAGACAAGAGAGATAAGAGGCAAAGTTTACGACTTTATGATTCTCGAATACGCAGAAGGAGAAAAGGTATTTGTATCCTACCTTCATTTTGATAAAATTCACAAATACAAATCTCAAAGCGTTATAAAGATAGATAAAATAGGTGCTCCTTCTTGGAGAAATCTTAAGAAGAAGGTAAAAGAGTCTTTAAGAAATATTGCAAGACAACTTATTAAAATTTATGCAGAAAGACAGTCTATAAAAAGACCGCCGTTGGAAGTTGAAAATGAGCTTATAGATAAGTTCGAAAGAGAATTTCCTTACATAGAAACACCAGACCAAAGTAAGGCTATAAAAGATATCAAAAAAGATTTAATGAAAGATAAACCTATGGAAAGACTCATATGTGGAGATGTAGGATTTGGAAAAACAGAGGTTGCTATAAGGGCTACCTTTATTCATGCTGTTAACGGGTACCAAACTCTTATCCTTGTTCCAACAACCGTTTTGGCTTATCAGCATTACATAAAGTTCAAAGAAAGATTAGAAAAGTATGGATTAATTGTAGAAAATCTATCAAGATTAAAATCAAAATCTCAGCAGTTAAAGATAGTTGAAGATTTAAAAAATGGGAAAATAGATGTTATTGTGGCAACCCATAAAGGATTAAGTGAAGAAGTACAGTTTAAAAATCTTGGATTACTTATAATAGATGAAGAGCACAGATTTGGAGTAAGGGCAAAAGAGAAAATAAAACAGATAAAAAAAGATGTTGATACACTGTATCTAACAGCAACACCTATCCCAAGGACACTTAACATGGCACTATCCGGATTAAAAGATATATCTGTTATAAACACTCCTCCTGAAGGAAGGTACGAAGTAAAAACTTTTGTTTCACCTTTTGATGAAGAGGTCTTAAAAAAAGCTATAGAATTTGAGCTAAAAAGAAAAGGTCAAGTATTTTATATACACAATAAAGTAGAGACAATTAGCGATACAGCTAATTACATTAAAAGTCTTTTTAAAAATGCAAATGTAGATTTTGTCCATGGTCAGATGAGACCTTCTGAAATAGAAAAGAAAATACTTTCATTTATAGAAGGTAAAGTAGATATTTTGGTAGCCACTTCTATAATAGAAACAGGAATAGACATACCTACCGCAAACACTTTGATAGTAGAAAGAGCTGACCTTTTTGGACTTGCACAGCTTTATCATTTAAGAGGAAGGGTTGGAAGAGGGAATATTCAAGCTTACTGTTATCTTTTTGTTCCAAATCACATTTCAAAAGACGCTCAAAAAAGAATAGATGCAATACTTAGATTAACAAGACCAGGTTCTGGATTGAAAGTATCTATGGAAGACCTTCAGATAAGAGGACCTGGAAACATACTTGGTGTTGAACAAAGTGGTTTTGTTAAATCAGTTGGATTTGATATGTATGTAAAACTACTTAAAGAAGCTATAAAGGAAGAAAAAGGAGAAAAAGAGTTTGAAACTCAGATAGAGGTAGATTTTGACTACTACATTCCTCAATCTTTAATAAAAGACCCTTCAGAAAGATTAAACATATACTTAGCCATTTCTAAAGCAGAAAGTTACGAAGATATAGATAAAATCAGGAAATATCTAAAAGAATTTTATAACGACATTCCTAAGATTTTCAACATATATCTTACTTTAGAGAAAATTAAAAGAGTACTAAGTGAGATGAAAATTCAAAAGTTCAGTGTAAAAGAAAATATAGGATATTTAGGATTTTCTAAGGAAACCTTTCCTGAGGTTGTAAGCAACTTAATCAAACATTTAAAACCTTACAAAATAGATACTTATGGCATTTACTTTAATCTAAGTACAGAAGATTTAGAAAAAATTTCTTCTATATTTGAAAATACGCTAAAAAGCGTTAAAATAGAATAGAAAAAAATTAAGGATTAAAAATGTATAACCTTACCATTGAAGAAGCTACCTTTTTGGTTGTTGATTTGGAAACAACAGGACTTAGTCCTTCAAATAGTGAAATTATAGAGATAGCAGCTTTGAAAGTGGAAGGTGGGGTTATTGTAGATAGATTCCACACTCTTGTAAAACCTACTTTGGGGTTTATTCCGCCATATATAACAAAGTTGACAGGAATAACCAATGCCCTTGTCGTTGATAAACCTACCATTGAAGATATATTTCCTCAGTTTTTAGAATTTTCAAAAAACTCAATAATAGTAGCCCATAACGCTCAATTTGATTTATCTTTTCTAAATGCGGTTTCATATCAAATAACAGGAAAGTTAATGCAAAATCCGGTTTTGTGTACTCAAACGTTGGCAAAGAGGCTTTTTCCAGATGTTCCAAGTAAATCTTTGGTAAACTTGGCTTACCATTTTAATATTCCATATCGTAAAAAACACAGAGCTTTATCTGATGCTGAGGTTACCTTTGAGTTGTTTAAAAAGATGATAGATTACCTTTACAGGTTTAATATAAACAAAGTTATAGATTTAGTTAGACTTTCAAACGGAAAAGACTTAAATCAAACATCAAAAAGGAGAAGGTATGTTTAAGGTAGGTGTAATTGGATGTGGAAATATGGGAGAGGCTATAGTAAAAGGTTTAATTGAAAAGTCTGGCATAAAATCAACGGACATAATAGTAAACGATATAAACAAAGAAAGGCAGGATTACATAATTCAAAAGTACAACACAGCCGGTGCTGATATTAAAAAAGTGGTAAATCTATCTGAGATTGTGTTTTTGGTTGTTAAGCCTAAGGATTTGGATGATACACTAAATCCTGTAAAAGATACATTTAAAGAAAATCAGATTTTAGTTTCCGTTTTAGCTGGAGTGAAGATACAAAAGATAAAAAATTTAGTTGAAAAACCCTTGATTGTAAGAATAATGCCTAACACACCAGCTTTGATTGGAGAAGGGGTAATAGGTGTTTCTTTTGAAAGAGAAACAGAAAAAAAAGAGGAAGTAATAAATCTGTTAAAAGGTTTAGGGGAAGTTTTTGAAGTAAAAGAGGAACTGTTAGATGTAATAACTGGGTTATCTGGAAGTGGGCCTGCTTACGTTTTTACATTTATAGATGCTCTTGCTCAAGGTGGTGTTAAAATGGGTCTTTCTTACCAAGATTCTTTAAAGATGGCAGTTCAAACTGTTTTAGGTTCTGCAAAACTCCTCAAAGAAACCTCAGAACATCCGGCTGTTTTAAGGGATAAAGTAACTTCTCCTGCCGGAACAACCATTTACGGACTTCACGAACTTGAAAAAAGAAACTTTAAAGATGCTATTATATCAGCGGTAGAAAAGGCTACGGAAAGAAGTAAGGAACTATCAAAATAACTTGATAGCAATCTCATTTAACACCATTAGCCCTTTGGGAAGTAGTGAAAATCTATTATTTTTAATCTCTCCAAATCCTTCCTTTACAAGCTTTTTTACAATATCTTTATCGTTAATCAGGGAAAGGTCTACTCCTGATTTTAACCTTAAAGAAAGAAATATCAATTCTTCTCTTTTTTTGTCTTGGGTTAAATACTCTTTAAATTTGATTGGTTTGATACCATTTTCCACCAAATCAAAGTATTCGTTGATATTTTTGGTATTTCCAAACCTTAAATTTTCCACATAGGACCAAGCGGATATTCCAATACCAAGGAAGTTAACATCTGTCCAGTAAAACAGATTATGTTTACATTCGTAACCTTCTTTTGCCCAATTTGAAAGTTCGTATCTTTTAAAACCTTTACTTTCTAAGTAGTTATCTATAAACTCAAACATCTTTGATGAGGTTTCTTCATCAGGAAGGTTATAACTTCCGTTTTTTACTAAAACTCCTAAAGGTGTATCTTCGTAAGCTGTAAGCATGTATCCGGATATATGAGTGATAGGTAAAGAGGTGTATATTTCCAAGTCTTTTTCTAAATCTTTTAAAGTTTGACCTTGAATACAGTATATAAGGTCTAAGTTTATGTTATTTATTCCGGATTTAAGGCAGTCTTCTACTGTTTTTATCGTATCAGTCGGTTTATGATCTCTTCCAAGAGAAAGAAGATTTTTTTCTAAAAAAGATTGATTACCTATACTAACTCTGTTTACTCCCCAATCTTTTAAAATTTTAAAATCTTCGTATCTGTATGTTTTAGGATTTACTTCTATCGTAATTTCCGGATTTTCTACTGTTTTGAAGTTGTTTCTAATAAATTTTATAAAATCTACCAAAAGCTGAGGTTTCAAAGTAGAAGGAGTTCCACCACCAAAATAAATAGTTTGTAAATACTAACTTATTTATAAAAAGTTT
>NZ_DAIDMN010000022.1 GCF_027448985.1 Sulfurihydrogenibium sp. | reverse complement strand
TCCAGTGGTAGTTTTACTTTATGATACCACTGGAGGTTTTTTATTTCATCTTTTTTTCGAATTGGAAATTAGGGTTTAAAATTAAAATTAGCTCAAGATAAATTAAAACTGGAAGAGTTTTATAAAAATGTTCCGGATAAACCAAAAGTTGAAGAAGTTATCGATTTTATATCAAAGAAAAGTGAAGAAAACAACATAATACTGTTATATTCTTCCATAGAAAAAGAAGAAGAATCTTACCTATCCTACGATGAAAATACAAAATCTTTAACCATAACACCAAAAGAACCTCCAAAAGATGATAAAACTCCTAAGGAAAAGCAGACCAAGGAAGATAAGAAAAAAAAGGAAAATGAAAATTCTGTACCAATAAAGGTAGTATACATGAAAGTTGATTTAAAAGCCAACAGTTATAAATCTATAAACAACTTTTTAGAAAGTTTATCAAAGAGTGATAGGTTGATAACAGTAAGGAATGTAAATTTAAAAAAGGAAAATAAATACATTAACACTGATTTAACCTTAAATATTTACTATATTCCACAGGAGGGAAAAGATGCTAAAGAGAAAAAGTAATATCTTACTTATGATAATTTTTCTTATCTTTTCTACCGTAAAAGCAGAGCCTTTGAATTTACCTCCTATCAAAGATTTAAATCCATTTTTAGGATTAGAAACAACTGTAGGTTATATACAAAAGGAAAACGGAGAAAAATTTTTGGTAATAGAAACACCTGATGGAACCAAACTTGTCAAAGTGAAAACTGACCCTAAAAAATTGATAGAAAAAGAAACCAAGTAGAGGTTAAAGTCATGAAGAGAATCGTAATAGCTATAGCTCTTACAAATTTTTTAATACTTCCAAACTCTTTTGCAGAAAGAATAAAATTAGAGTTTAACAATGCGATGTTAGGAACGGTTGTTGATGCTATATCTCAAGTATCAAGAATAAACGTTATATGGGATAAAGACGCTATAAAGAAAAAAGATAGTCTTGTAAATATAATAATACAAAAACCTGTAGAAGATATAGTTATTTTAAACAAGATACTTTTAGATAATGGTTTGATTATGGTTAAAGATAAACAGACATCTATCTACACAATAAAAGAGTCAGATGAAATAAAAACAATAATTCCCCTTGATGTGATTACAATTGCAGGAGAAGAGCCTTATAAAAAGGTGATAGATTACATAAAAAGTGTAAAAACAGATTACTCTATTTTAGATTACAATCCATCGATTTACAGTATTTATTACAAAGACACTAAAGAAAACGTAGAAAAAGTAAAAACCTTCTTAGAACCTTACCTAAAATACATATCCGACACAGCAAAAAACCAACAAGAACTTTTCTCTAAAAAAGGAAAACCTGTTACTAAGGAGTATCCATTATCGTACGAAGATTTTATAAATATAAAAGACAGGATATCCGCAGAATTATCACCTTTTGGAAGAGTAGATTATGATAAAAATAAAAGAAAACTTATAATAACTGATTTTTCAGATGTTATACAAAAGGTAATACCTATAATATCTCAAAAACTTCAAGATAAAATAGTAACAAAATGTTTTTACGTTAGGGAGTTAGAACCTGGGGAGATTTACAATAACATAAAGTTTAAAGAGTTAAGTGAAATCGGTAGTATATCGTTCAACTACAAAAAGTTTGATGTTGCAACAATACAAGGTGCTTCAGGTCAACCTCCTTCCGTTGTCAGTGTATCAAAACCTTTTAAAATAGGAGAATTTAAAGAGGACCAACTTTTCCAAGGTCAACAAGGACAACAAGTCCAAAATCAACAGATACCACCTCAAAGTCAAGTTTTGAGAGGAGATTACATTGTTTCCTCTTTACCTCGTTTATGTATATCGGATTATCCGGAAGTAATTGATAAAATCAAATATAAATACTACAATGAACTTTTAGAAAAACCTTATCAAATTATGATAGAAGCCAGAATTGTAGAAGTTTCATCTGATAGTATAAAAGATTTAGGTATTCAATGGGGAGGTCTTGCAAGTAATATAGATAACAATAATACAAAAGTAATAGCCGGAACAGGTTCAGGAAGTAGTTTGGCTGCCTTTAGACCTATAATTACAAATGGAACTAACAGTTATGGAAGTAGTTATGCTGTTGATTTCCCAGCCAATATAACCATGCCGGGTGGATTTTCTATTGGATTTATATTAGGTGGAGCTCAAAATTTCTTGGATATAAGAATTTCTGCACTACAAAAAATTGGTAAAACCAAACTTCTATCTGCACCAAAAATTTTAACTACAGATGGAGAAACTGCTTTAATCAGACAAGGTTATGAAATACCTTACATTACCGGAGCAACAGCTACAACTCCTGGAAATGTCAACTTTAAAAACGCTGTTATGCAACTTAAAGTAACACCATTTAGTATGGCTGATGGAAACATCATGCTTAACATAGAACTTTCAAAGGATGAACCAGACTTTGGAAAGGCTATACAAGGAGTTCCACCTATTATTACAAAAACAATAATAAATCGTGTATCTGTAAAAGATGGCTCAACTTTGGTAATTGGTGGGATAATAGAAAAGAAAGAAAGTGAAGTTAATACAGGTGTTCCTGGTTTGATGAATATTCCGGTTTTAGGTGGACTATTTAAAAATAATTATAAAAATGCTACTTCTTCGGAGTTGTTAATATTTTTATCTCCAAAAATAATTTATGAATAAATTTTTTATCCCCCTTACGGGGGGTCTATTTATAACCTTAGTTTCAATTCAAAAAAATAGTTTACCAAAAAACTTAGAATGTAAAATCTTTAAACTAATCCAGCAAGTAATAAAGATTTACTGTATAGTTCACTCTCTCCACTTGATAGAACAACCCATAGATGGATGTTGAACCGGATTTATAGGTTTTCCTTCGGATAGGTTTGTTATAGCTTCTTTAAGTTCTTCTTTTGTTACCTTTGTTTCATCTTGCCAGTTATCGTCTATCCTACCGTGGTATACGAGTTTATGTTCTTTGTCAAAAAGGTATATGTCTGGTGTACATTGAGCTTTGAATGCTTTTGCAACTTCTTGTGTTTCATCTACTAAGTATGGGAAAGGTATTCCCCATTCTTTTATTTTTTCTATCATCTTTTCTGGAGCATCTTCCGGATAGTTGGGATGGATGTTTGGGTTTATAGCAACTGTATTTATTCCAAGTTTTTTTGCATACTCGGATAACTTTATCAATCTTGGCCACACAGCCAAAGCATAAGGACAGTGATTACAGGTAAAAACAACCAACAACCCTTTTTCTCCGTAAAGTTCATCACTTTTGTAAACGTTTCCAAAAGGGTCCTTAAGCTGAAAATCTGGCATTTTACTTCCAAGTGGTATATCTACCGAGTACATCAAAGCCATTTCAAACCTCCTTACTGATGAATTCTAAATCTATCTTTTTACTGTCTTCATCCACTCTTATTATCTTTACTTTTATTTTATCTCCCAATCTAAATTTTAGTTTTTCTCCTATGAGTTGATGAGATTTTTCGTCGTATCTCATCTTTTCCGGAAGTGAACCGATTGATATTAAGCCTTCTATAATGTACCTTTCTATTTCAACAAACACACCAAAAGACATAACTCCTGTAATAATTCCTTCAATCTCTTCTCCAACTTTTTCTTTTAGTATTCTAAGTTTTAGGATATCTAAAGCGTCTCTTTCTGCATCATCTGCAACTCTTTCCATTTTTGAACATTGCTCTGCTATGATTTGAAGTTTTTTAGGTAGCTCTTGTAAATCTTTCTTTGTAAACTTTTTCTTTATTGATTTTTTTAGTAGTCTGTGTACCCAAATATCTGCATACCTTCTGATAGGTGATGTAAAGTGTGTATAACACTGGGAAGCTAACCCAAAGTGTCCTATGTTTTCTGGGGAGTATTTTGCTTGTTTCATAGTTCTCAAAGCTAAAAATCTTACCAATGACTCTTCCGGAGTACCTACTGCCATCTCTATCAGCTTTTGTATAAATTTAGGTTCTACATCTCCTTTTGGATAATCTACTTTATAACCAAGTCCTGCCATTAGTTCAACAAATGCGTTTACCTTTTCTATTTTTGGTTTTTCATGGACCCTATAAATAAATGGTAAATTGTTTTTTTCCATATGTTTTGCCACCGTTTCGTTGGCTATAATCATAAACTCTTCTATTATTCTGTGAGTTAAATGTCTTTCATAAGGTACCACATCGTATGGGTCTCCGTTTTCATTAAACAGTATTTTTGATTCTGGCATATCAAAATCTATACTTCCTCTTTCTTCCTTTGCTTTCATAAGTATCTTAGCCAACTCTTCCATATTCTTAAGAGGCTCTACTAAATCCGGATAAGCCTTTAAATATTCTGGTTCTCCCATGATGATTGCCAACGCTTGGTCGTAGGTTAACTTTGCTTTACTTTCTATAACACTTTCGTAAATATCGTAATCTATAACGTTTCCTTTTTTGTCTATCAACATTTCACAGGTAAAAGCGTACTTTTTCTCGTTGGGTCTTAAACTACACAGATTAGACGCTAGTCTTTCTGGAAGCATGTGTAAAGCCCTTTCTGGTAGGTAGTAAGTGTTTCCTCTGCTGAATGCTTCTTTATCTATTGCTGAACCTTCTTTTACGTAGTAAGAGACATCCGCTATATGAACGTAAAGTCTGTAATTTTCTCCCTCTTTTTCTATTGCTACTGCGTCGTCATGGTCTCTTGCACTTTCTGGGTCTATGGTGAAACAAATCTGTTTTGTTAAATCCTTTCTGTTTTTGGTGATTCTGACAGATGAAGGTAGTTTTTCAGCTTCTTGTAATGCTTCTTCACTGTGGGAAAGTGGAAGGTCATACTTTCTTGCTACTATTTCTGCCACTGTTTGAGTGTTTTTAACATTTCCTAAATCTTTTAGTATCCTTCCCTTTGCTTCTACTTTTCTATCCGGATATTGAAGTATTTCAACAACTACATAATTTCCCAATGGATATTTTTTTGCTTCCTTTTTATTTATGTAAACTTTATGAGGTATTACAAAATCTAAAAGATGTACAAAGTATCTTTCCTTCTCTTTTTGAAGTTTTCCAACAGCAGTTTTTACTCTTCTTTCTAAAACCTTTACTATTTTTGCTTCTTTTTTTCCTCTGTATATTCTTTCCTCTGCTAAAACTATGTCACCGTCAAAAAGGTAGTCCATCTCTATAGGAGGAATAAATAAATCCGGTTCACCATCTTCTCTTATCAAAAATCCAAAGCCACTTTCATGAGCTTCTACTTTACCTTTTATAAGATTTTCTTTTTCAAATTCTTTCCGGATTTTGTACAACCCTTTTGAATATACTACTGTTTTATTTTTTTGAAGTTTTTTCAACACTTTTTTTAACTGTTTTTCTTCGTTTTTCTTTAAATCAAACTCCTTAGCGATTTGTTTGAAATATAAACCTTTTTTATTCTTTCTTAAGACCTCTAAAACCTCTTCTTGAGTTATGCTCAACTTTTCCCCCTTAAATTAGTTAAAGTCAATTTTTTAAAATGAAATCGTTAAGTTAATTATAAGCTTTAAGAGAATTTTTATCAAGATTTATATCTATTGACAAAATAAACTTTTATAAATATCTTATCTTTCAAATTTTCATAAAAAAAAGGTTAAATGATAGTAGTAATAGCCGGAGCGACAGCAACAGGAAAAACAGACCTTGGAATACTTCTTGCCAAAGAGATAGATGGTGAAGTGATAAGTGCAGATTCTATGATGATTTATAAATATATGGATATAGGAACGGCAAAACCTTCCTTAGATGAAATGGAAGGAATTCCACATCATCTTATTGACTTAGTCTTACCTTTTGAAACTTTTTCAGTTAAAGATTATATAAACCATTTTGATAAAGTGGTAAAAGAAATTTTACAAAAAGGTAAAGTCCCAATAGTAGTTGGGGGCAGTTGGTTGTATATTCAAGGGGCTTTATTTGGAATATCAGAGGCACCTGAAGGTGATTGGAAAATAAGAGAAAAGTTATACTCTATAGATAACAACATTTTATATGAAAAACTCAAAAAGGTAGACCCTGTTTATGCAGAAAAAATACATCCAAACGATAAAAGAAGGATTGTTAGAGCTTTGGAAGTTTATGAAATATCCGGAAAACCTTTTTCTTCTTTTCAAGAAGGTTTCACAAAACCAAGATACCGGTTTATAGGTTTTAACTTAGAAAGAGATAGGGAAGAGTTGATGGAAAGAATAAGGATGAGAGTTGAAAGGATGTTTGAAAAAGGTTTGGTGGAAGAAGTAAAAAATTTAATAGAAATGGGATTTAAAGAAAGTATCACTTCAATGCAAGCGATAGGGTACAAAGAAGTTTTACCATACTTAGATAAGAAAATCTCACTTGAAGAAGCTAAAAGTAGTATAATAGAAAATACTAAAGATTTTGCAAAAAGACAGATTAGAACTTTCAGAAACAAGACAGATTTTAAAATTTTAAACCTGAGTACTTTAAATGTTAAAGAAGCTTTAAAGATAATTAAAAATAAACTGCAGGAGGTTTAAGATGGCATCAGTTCAAGATGAAATTTTAAATGAGTACAGAAGAGAAGGAAAAGAAGTTACAATTTACCTTGTAAGAGGAACTAGGATTGTAGGTAAGATTCTTGATGCGGACCAATTTACAATACTTTTAGATGTAAACGGACAGCAACAGTTAATCTACAAACATGCAATAAGTACAATAGTAGTAGAGTAAATTTGAGAGCGATAATAGTAGCAGTTAATGTAAATCAGAGCCAACAAAGGTTTAAATATCAGATAGAAGAGTTGGAAGGTTTGGTAGAGGCTGCGGAAGGGGTAGTATTAGGAAAAGTCTATCAAAAAAGAGAATCTCCAGACCCTGCGTACTACATAGGAAGAGGGAAAGTAAAAGAAATTGCTCAGCTTGTTGAGGGAATTGGTGCAGATACAGTTGTTTTTAATGTAAACCTTTCTCCTGTTCAAATTTCTAACCTTTCAAAAGAGTTAGGAGTAGAAGTTTTAGACAGGACAGACCTAATACTTCAAATATTTTTTAAAAGAGCCAAAACAAAACAGGCAAAACTTCAAGTAGAGCTTGCATATCTTCAACATCAACTACCAAGAATTTACAGCCAAAAAGGTAAGGAGTTGTCAAGAATCGGTGGTGGTATGAAAACAAAGGGAGCCGGAGAAAAGTTAGGTGAAATAAAAACAAGAGCTATAAAAGACAGAATATCAAAAATAAAGTCTCAGTTAAAAGAGATAGAAAAGCAGAAAAAACAACAAAGAAAAAGAAGAGAAGACAATCCGGATATTTTAAACGTTGCACTTGTAGGTTATACCAATGCAGGTAAATCCTCTTTACTTTACAAATTAACCAAAAGAGAGACTTTCATCTCTGACCAGCTTTTTGCAACCTTAGATACCAAAACATCTTTTATCTACTTTCCAGATATTGGCAAGAAAGTAATTTTAACAGATACGGTAGGATTTGTGGAAGATATGCCTCAAGAAATAATGGATGCATTCATGACAACATTACAAGAATTAGAGGAATCTGATTTAATACTTCACGTAATAGATATATCCGATGAAAACTGGACGATGAAAAAACAGACAGTGGAAGATGTTTTAAGAAAATTAAAGTTAGAAGATAAGCCTATAATAACCGTTATGAATAAAATAGACAAAGTAATACCATCAGAAGAATACTTAGAGCCAGATGTGGCGGAAAATACAGTAACTGTATCTACATTAAAAGGGTGGAATATGATTAAATTATTTGATATACTAAGAAAATATGCGATAAAAAAAGGAGAAAGCCATGGATAACTGTGTGTTTTGTAAAATAGTTAACAAGGAGATTCCGGCAAAAGTAGTTTACGAAGATGAACTGATAATGGCTTTTCATGATATTAGACCTCAGGCAAAAGTTCATGTATTGATAATACCCAAGGAGCATATTCCTAACAACCTTTATTTTGAAGGAAAACATAAAACTTTGATAGGTCATCTAATACTAAAAGCAAATGAAATAGCAAAAATGCTTGGTATCGCAGAATCCGGATTTAGACTCATCGTAAACACAGGAAAAGATTCAGGACAAGAAGTATTTCATGTCCATTGGCATCTATTAGGAGGAGAGCCCCTTGGAAAACTCATCTGTAAATAACATTCAAACAGTAGATACAAGAGGACTTTTCTGTCCTTTACCACTTACTTTATTGTCAAAGAAGTTAAAAGAAATACCTGTTGGAGAAAAACTTAAAGTATTAGCTGACGATAAAGCTTTTAAAAAAGATATTGAAATATGGTCTTACGAAACAGGAAATAAGTTATTAGAGTTTAGAGAGGAAAATGGTTATTACGTTGCAATTATTGAAAGAGGTAAAGGATTTAAAGGAGAAAGCATAATTGACAAAATAAAATTTATATCCTTAGGTGTAAAACTACACTTTATAAAACATTTTTTAGATATAGTACCGTTTAACAAGCCAAGATATCTCTTAACTTTTGTATCTGTCGCGGAAGGTATAAGAGCAAACAATTTCTTGAAGGAAAAGAACATCAACAACTACATCATGCTTCCGGTTCCAAAAGAAATATATCCTCACTGTGGTTTAGTTTTTGGGTTTAAAAACAAAGAAGATGCCTTAAAAATATACAACTTACTAAAAGAAAACAAGTTTGCTGTAGAGGATGTTCATATTATAGACAAAGATAAAAAATATCCTAAAATAACCTAACTTTTCTTTAAATCGGAAATTTTAAAAGTTACCGTAGAGTTTCCAGTGGAACAGCAACTTTTTATATTTATACTCATCCTGTTAATAACTTCATTGTAAGCATCTATAAAGTTTAAAACTTTTCCTCCAAAACCTTTTGCAAACTTTTCAGCGTCTTCCTTGTATGTAAAAGGTATAACACTTGGACTACAACATGGAATAGCAGAGCTACCTACAACGTACCATGCATCCAACGCATTTATAGGTTTTTCCGTGATAAAATCAAACGTTAAAGCTGATACGCTTTTATCTGCATATCTTTGATGAAGCATCAAACCACAGTGTTCACAACATGCTTCTACCACTTTTGTATTTTCTACAATTATTTTGTAAGGATGAGCCCTTGTAATAGGTTTGGAACATATAGGACAAGATTTTAAAGATAAAGGTTCTTTATTTTCAACCGTGTTTAAAAGAACGGAACCGTGTTTTCTCTTTATCTCTCCTTCTTTTTCAAGTTCCCTTACATCTCTGTATATTGTCATTTCAGAAACGTTAAATATATGGCTTAACTCTTTTACCGTTACTTCACCTCTTTCTTGAAGTATTTTTAATATCTCTTTTTTTCTGTTTATGTTGTTTTCCATTTTCTCCTCCTAAATTGTGCCTTTTGTCGATGGAACTTGATTTCTTCTCGGGTCTATTGAAATAGCTTCTTTTAATGCTATTGCAAATGCTTTTGTTAAGGATTCTGCTATATGGTGAAGGTTATGTCCTGCCAAAGCTTTTAGATGCATGGTTATTCCAGCAGAAAGTGTAAAACCTTTAAAAAACTCTCCCATTAATTCATAATCAAAATGGGTTATTTTACCTCTATAACCTAAATCATCGTAAAACAGTAAAGGTCTTCCAGATAAATCTATTGAACATAGAGCAAGAGCTTCATCCATTGGTATGATACTGTATCCAAATCTTTTTATACCCCTTTTATCGCCTAAAGCTTCTTTAACAGCCATACCTAAAACGATTCCTACATCTTCTACAAGATGATGATGACTAACATGGATATCACCTGTTGCCATGACTTCAAGGTCAATCATAGAATGAAACGAAAAGCTCTCCAACATATGGGACAAAAAACCCACTTGAGTATCTACCTTATTTTTACCTGTTCCATCTAAATTTACAGATAACTCTATCTGAGTTTCTTTCGTCTCTCTTTTAACGAATGCTTTTCTTTCCATATTACAACCTTCTTAAATTTTTATGTATTGTTGCTTTTCTAAAATCTTCACCTTCTACAAAAATCGGATAACACATTTCCATCAACCTTGATGTAATACCTTTTCCAAATCTGGATTCTACATCTTCTGTAATATCTTTTCCATTTTCTTTTTCCAATGAAATGTTAGATGTTATTATAACAGGAAGTTTTTCGTTATATCTACTGATAATTACATAATGTAAAATATCTTTTGCCCAGTCTGAAAGTCTCTCTTGACCTAAGTCATCAAGTACTAAAATAGGTGCTTTTACCACACTGTCTAAAAGCTCACGAGTAGAAGAATTTCCTTCAAAGGTTGCTTTTAAGTCGTACAAAAGAATTCTGGTATCGTAAAACATACCTGTGATACCTTTTAATTTGTACAGTTCTTTTAAAATGGCAACTGCTAAATGGGTTTTACCTACTCCGTTTCTACCGTAAAAGAAAAATCCTCTACCTTCGTCTATCTCATCAGAGTAAATGTACTCCTTTATTTTCTCCAATATCAATTTCCTTGAATAGATTCCTGCATCTAAGAAATTGTCTAAACTTGCATGAAAGTACTTTTTTGGAATATTCAAAGAAGAGTTTACTTGAAAGTTATTTAGATTATACTGACATTCACATTTTACAACTCCACCGTCTTTATAAACCCATCCTCTATCTTGACATATGTTACATTTTACTTTTTCTTCTACAAATTTCATAAGAAAACCTTTGTTGTTTTTGCTATAATAATATAAATTAAAATAAAAAAAATGTAAATCAAGGAGAAAGATGAAAAAAATTGTTATTTTAATATTAATCTTATTTTTTAAGATTTCTTTAGCCCAAGAGATAACAATTATAGGGGATAGTTTAATACTAGGAGCACAAAACTACTTAAAACAGCAAATTCCGGATGTGGTTATAGATGCAAAAGTAGGAAGAAAGTTCCAAGAAGCCATGGCAAGGATTAAAGATTTGGAAGAAAAAGGACTACTTGGTAAGGTTGTAGTTATAGCCCTTGGAACAAATGGAGCTTTCAGTGTTGAAGAAGGTTTACAGGTAATTGATTATCTTCAAAGTAAAGGTAGAAAAGTTTTATTTGTAAATGCAAAAGTACCAAGGTGGTGGGAAAGTGAAGTTAACAAAACATATCAAGTTTTAAAAAGTATGAGACCTTCCATAGAAGTTATTGATTGGTATAACCTTAGTAGTGTTATTTGTTCAAGGAGTGATGTTAGTTGTTTTAGACCTGATGGTTATCATCTTACACCAACGGGAAGTTATATTTACAGTTATATCATCTACAGATACATAAACAGTTTAAACTGATGGAAAAGTTTCAGGGGCTTGATGGTTTAAGAGCTATTTTTGTACTTGTTGTATTGATTTTTCATATTTTTTTGGTTTTTTATCCGGAATCTGTTGGTGTTTTTGGTGGTGGTTTTTTAGGAGTAGAGTCTTTCTTCGTTTTATCTGGATTTTTGATTACAAACTCTCTTATCAACAAATACTCTAAAGATGGTTTGTTTTATGGATTAATTAAATTTTTGAAAGGAAGGTATCTAAGACTTTATCCGGCTTTTGTTTTCTTAATCTTAATTCAAATAGTTGTTATCAGTTCCCTTTTTCCTCAACATACCGAAAAATTTCTCTCTGAGCTTGTAGCGGGAAGTTTTAACGTTTACAACTGGTGGTTGATATTCAGAAATGTACCATACTTTGAAAAGTTTAGTGATAATCTTTTTAACCTACATCTTTGGTCTTTGTCAATGGAATGGCAGTTTTACTTGATATGGGCTTTGATTTTTCTATTTCTTAGCAGATACGATAAAAAATTTTTAAATATATTTATTCTTTTATCCATCATCCTTTCTGTTTCAGATATGTTCGTTTTATACTATCTTTATGACAATGTTGATAGAGTTTACTTTGGGACTGATAGCAGGTTCTATTCTTTCTTAATTGGTTCTTTTTTAGCGGTTAATATAGAAAAAGTTCCTGTTAAGAGAGTAGCATTTTTTGTTTTAGGAATAGTTGGAATTTTACTGCTTACTTCAGGTTATGTATTTTTAAACAGCTATGAAGATTACATGTACCCTTTTGGGTTTTTATACATATCTTTCTTAACAGTTTTTGTTATTTTATCTGTTTTGAAATCTGATTATTTTAATTTAGTGTTGTCTATACTACCTTTAAAGTGGATTGGTGAGAGAAGTTATTCAATCTATCTTTGGCACTATCCGGTATTTGTTATTCTAAATATACTTTATTCTAATAAATATATTGATGTTGTTTTGATAGGAATAGTTATAACATTCTTTGTTTCTAATCTAAGTTATACATTTGTAGAAGAGCCTTTTAGAAAACTTGATTTTAGTAGAATACTTACTTTAAAATCACTATCTAACTTTGCAGTGTCTTTAACTGTTATAGGTTTTAGTGTAGGGTATTTGTCTACTACACAGCCGGAAGAAAAAAGTTACGAAAAAGCTGTATCGTTAAAGTTAGATGAGGATAAAGTTGCTTCCTATGAAGTTAAAATTTATCCGGAAAAAGAAAATTCAGAAAAATCAGATGAAGAAATTAAAAAAGAGATTGAAAAAGATGCAACCATAGACGATAAAATTGTCTCTTCTGAAGTTTTTATAATAGGCGATTCAGTTATGTTGGGAGCATCAGATTACATAAAGAAATACATTCCAAATTCTTATGTAGATGCAAAAGTAGGAAGACAGTTTGATGAAATTTTCAATATTTTGTCTAATGATAAAATCAGTGGATATAAAAAGGTCATAATTGCCCTTGGAAATAACGGGCACATAAGAAAATCTGATTTAGAAGAAGTTTTAGATAAACTACAAGACAAAGAGGTGTACCTTGTTACGGTGAAGGTGCCTAAACCTTGGCAAAACAAGGTTAACACTCTTTTTTGGCAGGTTGCATCTGAAAGACCTAACGTTCATGTTGTAGATTGGTACTCTGTAAGTAAAGATAAAGAGGATATTTTTGTAAGTGATAAAGTTCACTTAAATCCAAAAGGTGCAAAATTCTACGCATCTTTGATAAAAGATTACCTTTCAGGTAAATCTAATCTTTCTTGGAAAAAGAAAGAAGAAAATACTCATAAAGAAAATGAAGAAAAAGCTCCTGATGTTGAAAACATTGAGTTAAACTCAGAGGGAAAAAATAGTATTTAAAATCTCAAAGGCTGCAGATTCCTTGTCTGTTGACGATATCTCCATCTTTTCTAATTTTTTTGTTAGGATAAATCCTTGATAAAAGTCTTTACTAAAAACATCTACCGGATTGGCTACTATAAAATCAAGATTTTTTCTTTTTAGTTTGTCAATGGCATTTTTTTCTATATTTTGGCTTTCGGCTGCAAAGCCTATGAGTATCTGATTTTCTTTTTTATTTTCTCCTAAGAATTTTAGGATGTCCGGATTAGGTTCCAATTTTACAGTCATGTTTTCCTTATCTTTTTTGAGTTTTTGACTGCTGTAATGCTGTGGTCTAAAATCTGCAACCGCTGCGTTCATTATAATTACATCAAAATCTTTGTAAATATCTCTTATCTTTTCAAACATCTCTAATGCCGATACTACGTCTATCTTTTTTATCTGTGAAGGTAACTTAAGACAGGTTGGAGCTGATATCAGTGTAACATCTGCTCCCATACAGTAAGCAACTTCTGCAAGAAAGTATCCCATCTGACCTGATGATGCGTTTGATATGTACCTGATAGGGTCAAAGTACTCTCTTGTTCCTCCAGCTGTAATTAACACTTTCTTTCCTTTAAGTATTTTAGGATAAACTGCGTATTTGATAGCAAGTACTACATCTTCTAAGTCTGCTAATTTTCCGGCTCCCTCTTCTCCACAAGCGAGGACTCCCTCATTTGGAGATACTAATATATGACCTCTTTCTTTTAGTACGTTTATATTTTCTACAGTAGCTGGATTTTCATACATTTTTGTGTTCATAGCAGGTGCAATAACGATAGGTTTATCGTATGCTAAAGCCAAGGAAGTTAAAAAGTTATCGGTGATACCAAATCTCAGTTTTGCTATCGTGTTGGCAGATGCCGGAGCTATAACAAAAGCATCAGCCCATCTTGCTAACGTAATATGCTCTAATCCGGATTTACCATCTTTCCAAGACACATAAACTTCTTCTCCAGTTAAAGCTTGGAATGTAAGTTTACCGACAAATTCTTCAGCTGAAGGAGTCATACAAACCCTTACAACAGCACCTTTCTTTTGAAGTGCTCTTACCAATTCACAAGCTTTATAAGATGCTATAGAGCCACTTACACCAACAAGAACATTCTTATTTTTTAGCATTTCTTAACTTTTGTATCCTCTCTTTAATAAACTCTTTCGTAAGTACACCTGTTAATTTTTCATTTATAAAATAAGTTCTACAATTGTAAGCAAATCCTAATGGTTTTTCAAGGGTGTATATATCTATCCCATTGTACAAAATAGAAGGTGAACCTTGGAAGTTTAGTTTTTCTGCATCATCAACAGATGTAATTTTAACTATTTTTATCTCTTCATGCTTTAAAAAACCTTCACTTACTAAAGATAAAAGGTTATCAAGTGTCTCTTTTGCATTTGGACAACCTTCAAAATATTGAAACTCAACCATAGATATCTCCTTAAATTTCTATTCTAACAACAACACCGTGGACCTTTTGAGGTGGTAATTTGTAAAAATCTGCAAAATTAGAAAAAATTCTTTTAATAAGTCCAAATAGTTTCCATATTGGATTATCTGAGTAAACATTATCAACCCCATAGAAAACAACTCTTTCGTTTATATCAAGATTTCTTAGTTCCTGTTCCACGTTTACAATTTCTTGATACCCATACTCAATAACCGCGTATTTTATTCCTTCACATAAATCTTCACTAAAATAACTTCTTATTCCAAAGGGTTGGTCTAACTTTTTCAAAGATAGAAAAATGTTCTCTTCATAAACAATACCATGTTTAATCATCGTTTCCACTATATACGGTGGTACTCTTTCTTTACTTCTCAATAGGAATACAGCACAACCTTTTATTTTACATTTTTTAGGATAAATCTTTAAGAAGTTGTTGATAAAAGTGTTTAAATCCATAAATTTTGCTTTTGTGTATATCCTTGCCTGTCCTAAAATGTATATGGAAATAAAGGTTATAGGTGGCAAGGCAAACAGTATTGGCCAAAAGGCTCCATGTGGAATTTTCAGAGTGTTAGATGCTAAAAATGTAGCATCCACAAAAAAGAGTAAGACTGCTATTGTAAGATAAAAATATTTTCTGAGATTAAAGTAAATATACATCAGAAATATACTTGTTATCACCATGTCTATATTTACTGCAAATCCGTATGCTGAAGCCATTTTTTCTGATTGTCTGAATATAAAGAACATAATTAAAACACCAAGTAAAAGGAAAAAGTTTACAACAGGAATGTAAATCTGAGTACTTAACTCGGTAGAAGTGTGTCTTATTTGAAGTAGTGGTATTAATCTTGCGTTTATTCCTTGAAAGATAAGAGAGAAGACACCGCTTATTAAAGCTTGAGAAGCTATGATACCGGAAACCGTAATCAAAAGAAGAAAAAGAATGTATATATTATTTCCTAAAAGGATACTTGCTGAATGGAAAAATGGATTTTGTTCGGTCGGATGAGATAAAATAAAAGATGCTTGTCCTAAATAACTTGCAACCACTGCAAAAAATACAAAAATCCAAGCTATTCTTATGGCATTTTTTCCTATATGACCCATATCTGCGTACATAGCTTCCCCACCGGTTGCAACTAGAATAATCTCTGAGAGAGCTAAGAATGCAACAAATGGATGGTTTTGTATAAAGTTAAAAGCTTCTAAAGGATTAAATGCTCTTAAAACTGAAGGATTTTGAGAAATAAAGTAAACACCGATTAAAGAAATTGTTAAAAAATAAACTGTCATTATTGGACCAAAAGCTATTCCTATTTTTCCGGTTCCGTACTTTTGAACTAAGAATAAAAAGAGTGTTATAAAGATTGCAATTGCTAAAATAGTTTCTTGACTTAGATTTTCTAATCCTTGAATCAGCCTTAAACCTTCTGTTGAGCTAAGAATTGTGATAGCAGGTGTTATTATACCATCACCAAGTAAAAATCCAATTCCAAGTATGGTTAAAGCTCTATGAATAATTTTTAATTTTTGAGATTTTGTTATAGATTGGGCAATCTCACCTAAAACTATTATACTTCCTTCACCTCTTAAACTAAGGTTCATAGCAAGCCATGCATATTGAACGGTTGGTATGATAATCAATGTCCATATCATGAGAGAAGCTATACCATAGATTTCCTCTAAGTTTGGTTTTGTTATAAGGATAATAGTTTTAGGTGAGATTGCCCAATCTATAACAAAATCTCAAAAA